>PWND01000248.1 GCA_003557965.1 Bacteroidales bacterium
GCACGGAGTAGGATGGGATGGCGTGTATAGTAAGGGTTGCGCATGAACATGGGAAGCCCTAACAGTATGACAAGACCAAGTTATAGCTGAGGGTGGCGGAGATGCTCGTAGTACTGATGATACCTAAGACAACATAACTTAGGAGTAGGGAAGGGGCATTACTATTAACACAATGTTTTAGATAATGATAGGAACCTATAAATGACGAAAAAAAAAAGTAATCTTTGTAGAATTTTGTATTACTATCATTACAACTAAAACTATATCTGCAAGTCAAGCAAGTTTTACAACTTGGAATAATTATTTGTATGGTCAACAAATCTGGATATTATATTCAGTTGTAAGAAAGTGAATACTTTAAGATGAAAGTTAGCAGGAAAGCCGTATGCGGGAAAACCGCACGTACGGTTTGACGAGGGGGAGTAGAAGCAAGGACTGCAATTTAGGTTCAACCCTTTACCGCTTGCTTCTGCTTTCTACTCTACTGTTCTATTTTTATTGTTTAATCGTTTAGTTTAAAAAATCCCCGGTCCGAAATTTCCCAATCAACTAATTTCCCACTTCCCCATACCCCAAACCTCAAACCCCAAACCTGTTTTTTACCACAGTGTTACACAAAGTTTCTACACAGAGAGTTGCACAGAGAAATCCGCAATCCGATATCCCACATCCCAAATATTAAACTGAGCCTGCCGAAGTGCAACCATTTCCTCATTTTCCCAATCAACCAATCAACCAATTTCCCTCTTCCACTGTGGCTTCGAGAGCCTCAGCCACCGTTATAGCTCTAAAAATCCGATATCCGAAATCCCACATCCGAAATTTTTACTGAGCCTGCCGAAGTGCCACCATTTCCTCATACCTCAAACCTCATACCCCAAACCTGTTTTTTACCACAGTGTTACACAAAGTTTCTACACGAGTTGCACAGAGAAAAAACAAGCAATCCCGGATGCAACTTTATATCCGCAATCCGAAATCTCACATCCGAAATTTTACACTGAGCCTGCCGAAGTGCAACCAATTTCCCATTTCCCCAATCAACCAATCAACCAATTACAGCCCCAAATGCTCCAATCCTTGTTTAAAATAAACATCAACAGGAATATCGGTGTTGTTTATTCTGTCAATCTCTTTCTTTAATGTTTCGGGCATTTCTCCGTATTTTTCAACGATTTCTTTTGCTGCCTGGTAGTTGCCGTCTCCCTGAACTATCATAAGCTTTGCTAAAGTTTCTTCTACTGCAGATTTCATATTGTCAACATTTACAGTAAAGGATTCAGTATCATCGCACCTGCTGAAAACATCTGCTTTTTCAAAATAATTGAAGCGAATCATACCTGCAATTCCGTGTGCTCCTGCTGTTCCAAACCTGCTTGAACGCAATATACTTGCAAAAGAAGTTACATAAGCCTGGGTAAATTCTTTTTCAGTCAACTCACCTTTTTGATGCAAAAGACTAATAAGATACAACGCCATAAGATCAGTAACAGTAGCATCAATTATTCCGTGATATTCTCTAAGAGATTCTCTTACCGGGCCGCTTCCATCAACTTTATTTGAAATTGTCATAGCAGCAGCTATTTCATGAAAAGCTGTAAGAATAAAGAAAGCATCAGAGCTTACATATTGCTTTTGATCGTCATGTATAATCATTTTCCCTATAGGTTGCAGTATCCATTCAAACTTAGCTTCCATTACATTTTTAAGTTTCATGTTTCTTGTTCCTGCCTGTCTTTGAATCTCAACATCCTGCGGAAGGTGCAATGCGATTATTTTTGGGCCGGCATTGCAATGGCCTGCATAGTATATTGCATCATAAACCAATATTTCGGAATTGTCGCCGGGCGACTCCTGTTTGTATTCTTCAGGAACAGGCAGTTCCTTTTGCAGCTCAATGGCAAAGCCTGCAAAACGGTTCATAAGCTTGCTCCACTCAATGTCTTTAACAACAATATACGTGCTGTGCGCAGCCTTGTATCCGAGCTTTCTGTCTTCGCCTGTATCCAAAGGCCTCATTACTAGATCAATATTGTTGTTTTTCATCTTCATCCATTTGAGATCACTCTCTCTAAAATTATCCTTAAGCAAGCCTTGAGCAAGGCTTTTCAGGTAATCAGAAAGCGGCTGGTAATCTGCAATATCTGAAGCTTTAACCAGGAGGGCGTTTATCTTATTGTACTGCTCCTTATATGCTTGAGAATATGGAATGGCATACAGTGATCGGTCATCAGCACGCCTGATTAAAGTATAAGGGCTTGTTTTTTTATCACTCTCCCAATTGTCAAACTCTTCCCTTGTCATATCTTCAGGGTAGAATTGTGCACCAAGTGGCTTATTTTCAGAGAACCCTTCCCAAAAAGCTGTATGGCCCTCAAGTCTTCCCCATGGGCCGTAATTAATAAGAGCATATTCTTTAGCGTAATCACCTTCCAGAATTTCCATCAGCTCTTTTTTGTTTCCAAATGATTGCAGCCAAAAAATCTCGTCAATAATCTCAGCTGCTGAAATCAGAAGAGAAATTATTTCCCGTTCTGATTTTAATAAGTGATTAAGGTCGGCTGTCAATACCACCTCCTTATACTGATTAACTTTTGCTTTTAATTCTTGTTCTTTGGCGTCTTTCTCCTGCTTGCATGAAAGCAATAAAAGAGAACTCGCAATAATAATGTTGATTAATAGTAGTTTTTTCATGTGTTAATAATTTGTTTTTTAATGGTCACATGGAACCCTCATGTTTACACATGCACTTTTGTATATGTTTAGTAGATGAGGGTTTCATTTTTTTTATTTTAATTTTTATTGTAATGGTTTTGTAAGGTCAAAATCAACTCTCCAGCGTTTTTCGCCATCTCTTTCGAGTCTGTATGTGTATGTGCAAAGATCTTCTGAAAGCGTAACAGTCCACAAGTTGCCGCCGCCATCTTCAATGAGTTTTGCAGAATATTCATCGGCCGGGAAATTTTGCGTAAACTCGCTTCCTGTATCGTCAGCGTAGCCTCCGTAGAGTGTTTCATCATGAGGTGTGCCATCATCATACCTGTGGTCATGCCTTAATCGCAATTTGCCATCTTCAACCAAAAACATCCATGTGCGTGATTTGTCTTCTCCGATGTGGAAAGGAATATGGATTTTATCTTCTTCGCAAACTGTTACATGCATGATAAGGTCATACTCAGCTACGCTTTCTCCGTGGTGGCTGCGGTATATCTCCTTACCCCGGTATGTGTTTCCACAAAGCTTTGCAAGATTATTAAAAAATGCTTCATGAGTTTTGGAGACAAATTCTGTGGTTTTGGTTTCTTTTTCACCACTGTATTCTTGTTTTTGGGATTCACCACAAGCAGCGAATAAGATTGTAATTGCCAATAAGTAAAATAAATGTTTCTTCATGGTGATATATAATTTTAAGTTAATGATTACAGATATTAATATTTTGCCGTCAAAGATAATATATATGTATCCACCCCACTAACCCCATCTTATACAATTAAATTTTTATCAATAAATTGCGGCAGCAGATTTTTAACTTCTGAGGATTTGGTGTTGTTGATGTTTTTGATTACGTAAGTTAACC
>PWND01000043.1 GCA_003557965.1 Bacteroidales bacterium
AAGATACCCGCTTATACCGTCTTGACCCTGAAGACGGTGAAATAATATGGGATACCCCCAGTGCAGGTACAAGCAGCCGCATGAGTTATTTAAACGGTGTGGTTTATTATGTTGGCGGCAGTACAGAGAGGCTGCATGCAGTTGATGTAATAAATGGTAATATACTGTGGATGCTGGACGCAGGATTGATAAAAGATGAAGTATTTGATTTCAGAACAAGTGCAATATATACAATTCCGGGTGCTGAAGGGGAAAAAGGCCGTGTAATAGCCTACACTTCATTGTATGTATATAGTTTTGAAGCTTATAGGTAAACTGTAGTTATTGTTTTTGCTTCTGATGTTATAGCTTTTTTTTGTTATTAAACCCTGATTGCTGATACATTAATTATATTTGCAAAAACTTCAAAACACAGCTACTATTATGTCGAAAATAAAATCAGCAATTATTACAGGCAGTTACGGAGCCATTGGAAAAGCTATATCTTCAGGAATTGCAGCTAAAGGTTATAAAACAACACTGGTTGGAAGAAACGAATCTGCATTGAGATCAACAAGGGATGAGTTGATTGATTTAACAGGAAATAACCTCATTGATTTTGCTGTTGTTGACTTATCAAGCAAAGATAATATTAAAGAGTTTGCTGAAAGCTGGAATGACAAGCTAAGCATTTTAATAAATAATGCTGCAACTACACCAGTTAAAAAGGAAATTACCTCAAAGGGTATTGAAATGCAATTTGCCACAAATGTTTTAGGCTATTTTTGGATGATAAAGTTCCTTCATAAATACATGACAGGTGTTGACGATGCCCGTATAGTTAATGTAGCTAGTTACTGGGCAGGTGGCCTTGACCTCGACGACCCTGAGGCAAAAAATAGCAGTTATGATAATGATGATGTTTACAGAAGAACCAAGCAGGCGAACAGGATGCTTACAATTGCATTTGCAGACCAGTTAAGAAAAGAAAAAATTTCTGTTCTGTCATGCCATCCGGGGGATGTTATGTCAAAACTTAGTAATAACCTTGGTTATGGAGGACATGAGTCACCCGGAAAGGGAGCTGACACCCCTGTTTGGTGTGCAACAGCTCCGGAATTAAAAGGTATTACCGGAAAATACTTCGAACATAAAACAGAAGTGAGATGCAAATTCGCTGATAACAGAAAGAATATTATGAGGCTTTATGAAATATGTGACAGCTATTAATGTTAATGGAAATAAAAAAGGCACAGGAATAGGGTGTTGAATAATTTGTTTTGGGAAACCAAAGTATTCTATTAAGGCAAACCTACTAAACAACTTGCTCTGATATCTGAATATAGTTGTTAAAAGATAATTCCTGCGCCTTTAAAACATTCTGACATTTTAGTAACGACAAAATTAAATGCGAATCAGTATTTGTTTTTCCCAAAACGTAAAAATTAAATTCCATTTCGTAAAAAACTACAAAATTCAAAATAGTTTTATACTGGAAATTTGCAAAATACAACTTCAGGATTACATCTTTTTCCTAATTATGCTTCCATTTATACTGGAAAAACAATATAGATGTAACTGTACCCAAAATGTAGTAAGGATAAATAATAAATGCTAAAGGGTAATACAGTAAAAGCTTTGTTTTATTAAAAAATAAACTAACTCCAAGCAATAATGGAAAATCAACTATTAGTTTTATACCAGCAGTAAACATTAATGATTTTTCTGAAAAGTTCACGCCGGATATTAATGAAACAGTATTTACTACTATAAATAAGCTTAAGAGAAACACTACTGCAGCAGTAGAGAGCGACATAATATCTTCATAGGCAAATGTTTTGCCACCCCATCTTTGCCTTTGATTAAAAAAGTTCTTTATTGTTTTTTCTGTTTTGCAAAATACCGTTGCATCATTGTTTTTAATGAAAGAAATCTTCTTTTTCTTATGCTTTAACCAGTGCATAAAAAATATATCATCACCGGAAGCATATTCTTTACCTGTTTCGTTGTTTTTAAATTCTAAAAAATCAGTTTTTTTAAAACTTAAATTTGCTGCATTAGCCATTACAGGATGCGATATTGAAGCTGCTCCAGCGGTAACTCCAATCAAACTCATAAACTCCAGTGATTGTAATTTGCTGAATATGCTGTTGTTATAAGATAAAGAAACCGGGCCAAGAAGCATATCAGCATTTTTACTATAAAAATACCATGCAATTACTTTTAGCCAGTTCTTGTCCATATAACAATCCCCGTCAGTTGTTGCAATGTAATCACCTTTTGCGTATTTTGCGCCTAAATGCAGTGATGTTTTCTTGCCTTTTTTTTCTGTTGACTTACTTATTAGTATTACATTTTTAACTCCGGTGCATTTAATGAAATCCTCAATAATATCTTTAGTTTTGTCTGTTGAATAATCATTTATTATTATCAGTTCAAACTCCTTGTATGTCTGATTTATGAGGCTTTTTAAACATTTTAAAATGTTATTTTCTTCATTGCAAACGGGAACTATAACAGAAATAAACGGGTTTTTTTCCGGGATGTGGGTTTGAGGGCTTTTCTTTAAGCTAAACCATCCTGCTGAAAAGGCTATTATTTTTACAGAATAAATAATTGCGATTATTATTGAAGCTATCAGTAAAAAATCTCCCATTGCTATTGCTTTAACTTAATGTTGTTTATAAAAGAAAGTAAAATTCCGGCTAATGAAGGAATAACCAGGTTTACAAACCACAAAGATAATGTTGAGCTTATTAATGCTGCATCATGGTAATTTCCTGCTAAAAGTGGGAAAGCACCGAAAACAAGCAAAACGACAGAACTTTTTACTCCGGATTCAGCTAAGGCCGATACCGGGATTATTGTCATTACCAGGTAAACTATGCTTTGCAGAACTAAAAAAGCAAGGAAACTTATTTCAACTCCAAATATTTTTACCAGCAAATAAAACTGCAATGTAAAAATAATATATCGTAAAACACTCAAAGTGAAAAGCTTGTATTTTGTTTTACTACTCACATAATTAAAAGCCTGTAAGTAATTTTGCCACTTTTTTGATTTTGTAAAACGAGATACAACTTTTATGATAGGTTTTATGAAAATGATAATAAAAAATATAGCTGCAAATACCGTAAAAGAAAAAGCAATAGGATATATGTGGTTGTATATAAATAATTCATTACCACTGTCAAACAAAACTAAAGCCACTATAAGAGAGATAAGCCCGAAGGCCAGTGTTGCAGATAGTTGTGTAAGGCTGGCCAGTGAGTTAAGCAGCAATCCTTTTATTCTGTTTTCTTTCTGTAAAACAACTATTCTTCCGGCATATTCTCCAAGCCGTTTTGGTGTTATCATTCCTAAGGCAACACCATACAAAACACCGGTGTAAGCTTTTAAAATACTCGTTTTTTCAAGGTGTGATGCAAGAACTCTCCACTTCTCAGACTCAAACAGCCAGTTAATAAAAGCCAGAATAAATACGGAAAAAATTATTAGTAACCCATTCGTTGTGTAATCAATGCTTTTTAACCAGTTAAATATTTCATCGCCTGGTAATGAGAATATAATTATTATTAAATATGTAAATGCTGCTACTGTTAACAATAGTTTGAACCATTGAAACAAAAATTTCCTTACATTTGTAGTAACAGCTTTGTTTTTTATAATCATAATATCATTACGTTGAACACTGAAAGAATCATATTAGGCATTGACCCCGGTACAAATAACATGGGCATGGGCATATTAAAAATTCAAGGCTCAAAAATAAATGTTCTTGCAATGGACGTGTTAAAGTTAAGCAAACTTACAAATCATGAATTAAAACTCAAGAAAATATTTGAATCAACTTTGAGAGTTATTGATTCTTACAATCCGGATGAACTGGCAATAGAGAGTCCGTTTTATGGCAAGAATGTTCAATCAATGCTTAAGCTGGGCAGAGCCCAGGGGGTTGCAATAGCTGCAGCATTATACAGAGACATCCCTGTATTTGAGTACTCACCAAGAAAAATTAAACAATCTATAACAGGAAAGGGTAGCGCGTCTAAAGAGCAGCTTGCAGCTTTAGTAGTAAAGCTGTTGTCATTAAAGAACATCCCGGAATACCTTGATGCTACAGACGCACTTGGCGTAGCCTTGTGTCATTACTTCCAGCGAAACACGTCAAATAAATCTGAAAATAAAACATATTCCGGCTGGAAATCCTTTGCCAGCAAGAATCCCGGCAGAGTAAAAAATTAACTCTCTTCTAAAGAACAACCTTTGAGGATATTCTTTCAGCAATTAAGCCAAACTCTTCATTGCTGAGTTTTAATTTGGGCTTACTGAAATCAATATCATAAATGCTTTTTATGGGGATTAAATGGATATGTGCATGCGGAACTTCTAATCCTACCACTGCCATACCAATTCTCTCACACTGAATGCATTTTTTCAATGAAGCTGCAACTTTTTTTGCAAACAGGAAAAACTCCTGGTACATATCATCTTCAATATCAAATATGTAATCAATTTCCTTTTTTGGAATAACCAGAGTATGGCCTTTGGCAATAGGGTTAATGTCTAAAAAGGCCAGGAAATTTTCATCCTCTGCAATTTTATAGCAAGGAATCTCACCGTTAACGATTTTTGAAAATACAGTGCTCATTTCGTTTTGATTGGTTTTATAAGGTTTTACATTGATATGTCTAAAATTTTGAACTTCATTAATCCTGCCGGAACATTTATTTCTACAGTCTCTCCTTTTTCTTTACCAAGTAAGCCTTTAGCTATTGGCGAATTTACAGAAATCTTTCCTGCTTTAATGTCTGCTTCGTTTTCCGGCACTAACGTATAGCTGACAACAGCATTATTATTTAAATTCTTTAATTTTACCTCACACAGAATGGATACCTTTTTTTCATTCAATTGGCTCTCGTCAATAACCCTGGCATTGCTCAAAGTATCTTCAAGCTTTGCAATGCGCAACTCTAAAAGACCTTGTTCGTGCTTTGCAGCATCATATTCCGCATTTTCAGATAAATCACCTTTCTCTCTTGCTTCTGCAATCAATTGTGATATTGCAGGCCTTTCAACAGACTTCATCCTTTCAAGTTCGTCTTTTAGCTTCTGAAGCCCTTCTTTCGTAAAATACTTAATATCATTCATTTTTTTAATTATTACATTAATTATAAATATTTTTATGGCAATTTATGCCTTATACAATTTGATATGAAAATAAAACTATTTGGAATTTTTTGTCCAAGCCGCTATGTATATAATTCTAACGGGTGGCGTATGATATGAATTAATTTGCTTTATGCAAATCCTTAATAAATCTCTTAATAATAAATTGTAAATAACTTTATTTGCCAGGCATGCATAGATGGCGCCACAGCTTCTGGCAACCTTATTTAATAGTAAGGAAGAAGCTATAAAAAACATTTGCAAACGCTCAATTATTAATAATTTATTCATGCCTGGGTATGCTCAAATTATGTAAAAAAAAACAGTTGACAGTCTGAAATTACAAACAAACTGACAACCAATCAATAACTGTTTTTTATAAAAACACTCCGATTCAAAAAACCGGAGCAGCTTAATTTAAAATTATTATACTAGTGCAAATATAAATAATAATTTTAAATGTTTTACGAATATCTTTTATTTATTATTTCCGAATATACTATTGCATTTTTTGGGTTATGCAGTAAACCCATTATAAAATCATCTTTGCTGTAGCCGCGTTGTTCATCTTCATCATCATCTAAACCAATCTCATAAATTTCAGGCCTGTTTTTATCAGCTCTTTCCATTGACTTAATCATATCATCAATTGTAGCGGCCTTTTGTGCTGAAAACTGATAATCTTCCTCAACTTTAAAGCCTTCAGAAAACTGCTCATAAGTTTTGGCTGCTTCTTTTTCTTCATGCTCAAACCTGTAATCTTCCCTGCTTTGATATTCTTTATTGTCAGCTTCAGCAGTTTCTGCCTCTTTTGTATCAGTGTCGTCAGCCTCTCCAAAAATTTCCTCAAAAACAGTTTCAAACTCAGTTTTTGGCTTGGATGTGGTTTCCTGTTGTGTTTTCTGCTCTGGCACTTGCGTTTCCTGTGGCTGCTTTTGTGGCTGTTGCTTCTTCTTCTTTTTGCTGCCTATTACACCAACTACAATCCACACTATTGCCAGTATAATATATATGAGGTCTTCCATTTTGTGAATTTTCTGTCAAAGATAAAACCAATTATTGTAAAAATATAATGCCGGCACAGAAAAATTAGTAACCACGTATAAATCGCCAAATTCTAATGTAAAAAGGAGGCCTTATGCCATGGTATTCTTCACTTTTTCTTTGGGTTTCACGCATTCGCCTTCGCGTATCCCTTGTTTGTAATTCCCTGTGCTGACGCTGCGCATCTCTGTAAACCCTCCTGCTTTCTCTTTCCCGTTGAGCTTGTGCACGCTCTGTTTGCCTTTGAGCAGAACTAGCCTTATACTTTGTTGTGCATGAGCTCAAAGGGAAAATTATAATTGCCATAAAAAAAACAATATACCTTAAATGTTTCATTTTGGGGTTTTATTATTAAAAATTTAACGCCACAAGAACATTATTATTTTACATACAAATGTATTAAAAATCAAGGAAATAACAAATTGTCAGCATTTGTATATTAGCATGCTTTTCTTTTTTAACTTTGCAATATAATTAGCAGGTGTTTCTTTTGTTATATTAACGATAATTTGCAAAAATGAAACCCTCATTTACTAAACATATATAAAAGTGCATATGTAAACATGAGGGTTCCATCGGGGTAAAAGCACCTTAAATTGAATACATGAATACGCATAATACTAATATAGAGCTTGATAACACTAATTTGCACAGATGAAAATAACAAGGTTTATAATTTTTTTATTTGTACTTATCCCATGGGCTTCATGTGATAAAGAAGAGGAGCACCCCATTCCTGATGTTTCAGGATTTACTTTTAGCTTAAGTATTTACTCAAATTATGAATTGCAAAACATAAATGGCTATGTTTATGTTAATGATTATGGTTTCAATGGTGTTCTTGTTTACAGGTATTCACATGATGAATTTACTGCTTTTGACATGGCATGTCCTTACCACCCGCGGGAATTTGATTGCAGGGTAGAAGTATCCGAACCTCAAATTGCAATTGATGAATGCTGTGAATCAAGGTTTTTATTAACAGATGGAATGGTTGTAGATGGCCCGTCGCAATATCCATTGAAAAGATACAGGGCAACATTTAACCAGGCAACAAATACAGTTTCTGTATCAAATTATTAATACCTGTAATGCTCAGGCTTGTATGGCCCCCCAGGCTTAACCCCAATATAATCAGCCTGTTCTTTAGTTAGCTTTGTAAGTTTTACTCCAATTTTTTCAAGGTGCAACCTGGCAACTTCCTCATCAAGATGTTTTGGCAAGCAATAAACACCAACCTCGTAGTCATTTTGCCATAAGTCTAATTGAGCCAAAACCTGGTTTGTAAATGAATTGCTCATCACAAAAGATGGATGGCCGGTAGCGCAGCCTAAGTTTACAAGGCGGCCTTCTGCCAGAATGAAAATTTCAGTACCATTAGGTAAAATATATTTATCAACTTGAGGCTTAATATTTATTTTTTCTACTCCAGCAAAACTATCAAGATCTTCTACCTGTATTTCATTATCAAAATGTCCAATGTTGCAAACAATTGCCTGGTCCTTCATCTTTCTCATGTGCTCAACAGTGATAACATCTTTGTTGCCTGTAGCAGTAACGAAAATATTACCTTCCTCTAATGAGTCTTCTATCGTTTTTACTTCAAAGCCTTCCATAGCTGCCTGAAGCGCACAAATAGGGTCAATCTCTGTTACTATTACTCTTGCACCATAGCTACGCATTGAGTGGGCACATCCTTTGCCAACATCACCATAACCACAAATAACAACAACCTTGCCTGCTATCATAACATCTGTTGCTCTTTTTATCCCATCTGCCAATGACTCCCTGCAACCGTAGAGGTTATCAAACTTCGATTTTGTAACCGAGTCGTTTACATTTATTGCAGGAACCAACAATTCTCCCTTTTCCTTCATTTGGTAAAGCCTGTGAACCCCTGTGGTTGTTTCTTCAGATACGCCTTTCCAGCCCTCTACAATATTATGCCACTTGTTCTTATCTTTATTGTAGCGATTCTTTAATAGTTGTAATAAAATTTCCTCTTCTTTATTTGATGGCTTTTTTTCTAAAATTGACGGGTCTTTTTCTGCTTTATAGCCCATGTGTATTAATAATGTGGCATCACCTCCGTCATCTACAATTAACTGGGGGCCTTTGCCTTCCGGAAATGTAAGTGCCTGCTCCGTACACCACCAATATTCCTCCAAAGTCTCACCTTTCCACGCAAATACTGGAACTCCAAGCTTTGCAATAGCTGCAGCTGCATGGTCCTGTGTTGAAAAAATATTGCAACTTGCCCATCTTACATTTGCACCAAGTGCTACTAATGTCTCTATTAATACAGCAGTTTGAACTGTCATGTGAAGCGAACCGGTTATACGTACATCCTTTAATGGCTTCTCTTTTGAATATTTCTCACGAATAGACATTAAACCCGGCATCTCCTTCTCTGCTATCTCTATCTCCTTGCGCCCAAAACCTGCTAAGTTTATATCTTTTATCTTATAGTTTAAAAGTTCTTCTGATACTAATTTGTCCATAACTCTGGTTTTAATTTTATGATAATTTTTAATAATACAATTTATTCATTAATAATCTGCTTAAATTTAGCATGTTGCTTAAGTTAATTGCTGAACTTAATTCTGCAAAGATAATCAATACATCTTAGTTGTAATAAAAAATTATAAGTCTTGCCTCTGAAATAATATCCAAAAAGAACATATGTATTTTACTTAGTTTTTTTTCCGAAAAACACTTATTGTTTGTATTAGAAAAATTATTAATTTAGTTGCATAAAATGTTCTTATGTCTAAACACTAAATATTTTAATGCTATTTATGTTGAAATATACATATTTGCATAACAAATGTTAGGTTTTGATATTTTTTTATAACTTGTTTTAAAAATTGCTGTTATGACTTTTGATGAATTTTCAAAATTGTCGCTTGAAGATAAAGTGTACAAAGTTTTTGAACATGGCTATGAAGTTATGGGCAGGCAATTTTTATATTTCGATATTAAATTATACAGCTTTTTCGACTTTTATGTAGAATTATGGTACTTGCCTTCCGTAAATAAAATTGACAGAGTTGACATTTTAAGCATGGATGAGGTTTTGCAGTTGTATAAGCATGAATTTGATATCAGCGGGCTTTTTGATTAATTTCTGGTAATTCCCTTTTATTTATTTTATATTTTTACGCCTTGAAATATATTTGCTAGCAACTTTTGTTAGCATTTGTGTTAATACTTTGTGCTTAATTTAAAAGAAACATCAATAAAAAATATTATAAACACATGAAACTATCTAAGATCTTTTTTAATTTATTCGTTTTTACTTTTTTGGCCAATAGCTTGCTTTTGGCAAACAATCAAATTACTTTGGAAAAGCTATGGAAAGAGCGAAAGTTTTTACCGGGTACTATTAAATTAGGCCGCTCAATGAATGATGGCCTGAGATACTCCCAGGTTGATAATGGAAAAGAAATTAACATTTATGATTATCAAACTGGTGATTTTTTAGAAACAGCCTTTTCAGTAAATGTTTTTCCTGATGAACTGGAAATCCAAAGCATTGATAATTACCACTTCAGCTCTGATGAAAACATGTTGCTTGTAGCAATTGATGAAGAACAAATATACAGAAGGTCAAGAAAGGCAAAATACTACTTGTGGGATATGGAAAATAAAGAGTTAAGCTCATTGGAAGAGGTTGGCAAACAAAGAATTCCCACATTCTCTCCGGATGGAAAATATATTGCTTTTGTAAGGGATAATAACATTTATTTATATACAGTTGAAACAGGGAAAGTACAACCCGTAACAAAAGATGGTAAACGCAATCATATAATAAATGGCACAACTGACTGGGTTTATGAGGAGGAGTTTTACCTTGTTCAAGGTCTGTATTGGTCGCCCGACAGTGAAAATATCGCATTTTACAGGTTTGATGAAGAAAGAGTTAAAGAATTCAATATGCTTATGTATGGAGAACTGTATCCCGAAGAATACAGGTTTAAGTATCCTAAAGCAGGTGAAGAAAATGCCATAGTTACAATACATATATATAATATAATAAGTGAAGAAACTATTGATGTGGATGTTGGTGATCCCGATAATCAATATATCCCAAGAATAATGTGGGCAAACAATCCTGATAAATTAGCTGTGCAAAGATTGAATCGCCATCAGAACCATTTAGAAATTTTACTTGCAGATGCATACTCAGGTAATACTTCTGTTATTTATGAAGAAAAAAATAAATATTTTATTAGCATTACAGATGATTTGTATTTCTTTGAGGATGGGAAACATTTTCTGATAAGCAGTGAAAAGGATGGATATAACAGGGTGTATTTACATAAAATTGATGGCAGCCAGGTAAGAGCTTTAACGCCTGAAAGCGTGGAAGTAAGCAAATTCTTTGGCATCAACGAAAGCAACAATGAAGCATACTATGTTGCATTTGAGGACCATCCTGCATATAATAACCTGTATTCGGTAAATATTAAATCTCTTGAAACAAATAGGCTTACCACTGGCGATGGACACAATGTTCCCCAGTTTTCAAAGCAGTTTATGTATTATATTAATCAATTCAGCACTGCCAATACTCCACCGGTTTATTCAATACATAAATCTGATGGTAGCTTGATTAAGGTTTTGGAGGATAATAACCAACTGCTTGAGCTTATAAGTGAATACAATTTTGTTGACAAAGAGTTTTTTGCTTTTGAGACTTCGGAAGGAGTGGAGCTAAATGCATATATGATAAAACCACCTGATTTTGATCCGGAATTAAAATACCCTATGCTAATGTATGTATACGGTGGCCCCGGCTCCCAAACTGTAACTAATAGATGGGACGTATTTAATGGTGTTTGGTTTCAAATGCTCGCTCAAAAAGGATTTATTGTTGTCTCTGTTGATAACAGGGGAACAGGTGGTAGAGGTGAGGAGTTTAAAAAAATGACATACCTTAAGCTTGGAAAGTATGAAACTATTGACCAAATTGAAGCTGCAAAACACCTTAGACAAAAACAATATATTGATGCTGATAATATTGGCATTTTTGGCTGGAGCTATGGAGGGTATGTAAGTACTCTTTGCCTTGCAAAGGGAGCGGATGTTTTTTCCCTGGCAATAGCTGTTGCGCCTGTTACACACTGGAAGTATTACGACACCATTTATACAGAAAGATATATGCGTACACCCCAGGAAAACCCTGAAGGCTATGAAGAATACTCGCCTATAAACCACGTTGAAAAAATTATAGGAGATTATCTGCTTGTTCACGGAACTGCCGATGATAACGTACACTATCAACACACGATTGAAATGGCACATGAATTAATTGAAGCAGATGTGCAGTTTGAACTTATGATATATCCTAACCAAAATCACGCAATATTTAGAGATAACGCAAGACATCATTTGTACAGGCTTATGACAAACTTTTTAAAGGAAAATTCAAAATAGTTTTTATCTTTTTTTGATTATAAAAAACTAATTAGTATCTTTGCAACCCGTTTTTTACAAAAAAAATAGTTTTAGTTAAATAAAAATAATAAAAAGAAAGAGGTAAAATGATTATTGTTCCCGTAAAAGAAGGTGAAAATATTGACAGAGTTTTGAAGAAGCTTAAGCGAAAGTTTGAAAAAACCGGTGTTTTGAAAGAACTCAGAGAAAGACAAAAATATACTAAGCCTTCGGTAGTAAAACGTGAAGAAAAAATCAAAGCTATTTACAAGCAAAGATTACAAGACTCACAGGAAGGTATATAATCCTTTCAAGGTAAACTTTTACAAAATAATTCTTGCTAAATAGGTTTTTATTTTATAAATTTAGCAAGAATTTCTTTTTTAAATATGGCCATTGATCAGTTTCTAAAATATTTAAGTTTTGAAAAAAGGTACTCTCAAAATACCATTATAGCATACAGCACTGACTTAAACCAATTTAATTCATACCTTGAATCAAATTTCGAAACTGAAATAATTAATGCTAACCATAAGCAAATTCGAACATGGCTTGCTGAATTAATTGACAATGAAACTACTGCCAAATCGGTAAATAGAAAAATATCATGCCTTAAAGCCTTCTATAAATATTTACTCATTAGAAATATTATTACACAAAACCCCATGGAGAAGGTTACGGCACCGAAAAATCCTAAAAATTTACCGGTATTTATTAATAAGGATAATATTGGCTTATTGCTGGATAATAGAGATTTTGCCAGTGATTTTTTTGGAGTCAGGCAACATTTTATTATCGAATTGTTTTACGTTACAGGCATTAGGCTTTCGGAACTTATTAACTTAAAACATTCTGACTTTGACTGGGTTAACCTCAGTGTGAAAGTTACCGGAAAAAGAAATAAAGAAAGAATTATACCTCTGATCCCGGAAGTGAAAAAACTATATAATATATATAAGCAAAAACAGGAAGATTATTTTTCAGAAAACAAAATAAAAGCTGATGATTTTTTGTTTACTACTAATAAGGGTAAAAAACTTTATCCTAAATTTGTTTACAGAATAGTAAATTCTAACATAGGAAAAGTAAGCACAAGCCTGAAAAAAAGCCCGCATGTTTTACGCCACACCTTTGCCACACATATGCTGGACGAAGGTGCTGATTTAAATGCAATTAAAGAACTGCTTGGGCATGCAAGCCTTGAAGCTACCCAGGTATATACACATAATACTATTGAAAAATTAAAAAAAGTTTATAAACAAGCTCATCCAAGGGCATAAAAAATGGAGGAAATATTATGGATGTTATTATTCGTTCATTAAGTTTTAAAGCAGATGAAAAACTGGAAAACTTTATTCGTGAAAAAATTGCCAAGCTTACAAGTATATTTGATGGCGTAATTGGCAGCGAAGTAACTTTGAAATTGATGCAATCATCCAATAATGAGAACAAAATAGCAGAAATTAAAATAATTATACCAGGAAACGACCTTTTTGCAAAAAAACAGGCAAAAACATTTGAAGAGGCTGTGGATAATACCGTTGAAGCCTTAAGAAGACAACTAAAAAAACATAAAGAAAAAATAAGGGGAATTTAAAACTATCTGATAATGAGGGGTTAAGATATTTTTTTGAAAAAAAAGCAATTAATCTTTGGTAGTTTTTAAATCTTTCGTACATTTGCAGACCTTTTTAAAGGGTCTGCTTTTTTGTCTTAAAAGGCTTAATAAATTATGCCTTTTAAGTTGTTTTTTGAAAAGCTGAATTGCCGATGTAGCTCAGTTGGCCAGAGCAGCTGATTTGTAATCAGCTGGTCGGGGGTTCGAATCCCTCCATCGGCTCGATCTTTAAGTATTGTGTGTTGGGGGGATTCCAGAGCGGTCAAATGGGGCAGACTGTAAATCTGTTGGCTAAGCCTTCGGAGGTTCGAATCCTTCTCCCCCCACAAAATAAGCGGAAATAGCTCATCCGGTAGAGCGACAGCCTTCCAAGCTGTAGGTGGCGGGTTCGAGTCCCGTTTTCCGCTCA
>PWND01000299.1 GCA_003557965.1 Bacteroidales bacterium
AAACCTGTCAACAGTATGAAATGCGATATAAATATCATTAAAGGGCACATCTCTTTCCACTTTAAGAAATCTTTTTTCATTTTGAAAGGGTTCTGCAGGCAGAGTTTTCTTATTGTGATGAGATGGCTCAATATGCCCAAACCATTTTTCTGCAAGCTCAAATACTTTATCCGGACGCATATTTCCAGCAATTGAAATAACAGCATTGTCGGGTTTATAAAACATATTAAAGAAGTCCTTAACATGCTTCATCTGAACTTTTTCAACATGTTCAATTTTCTTTCCTATTGTTGGCCACATGTATGGATGAGCTTTATAGCATAGCGGCCTTAATAAATGCATTACATCGCCATAAGGCTGGTTAAGATATGATTGTTTAAACTCTTCGATAACAACATTTTTTTGTGTAATAAGTTTTTCTTCAGAAAAAGCCGGCTGGCTCATTCTGTCGGATTCGATAAAAAATGCAGTTTCAATACTTTTTACAGGAAGAGTCAGGTAGTAATTAGTTAGGTCGTTATTAGTAAAAGCATTATTTTCACCTCCAACGCTTTGAAGTTCAATATCAAAATTTTTAACATTTTCAGATCCTTCAAACATCAGATGTTCAAAAAGATGCGCCAATCCCGTCATATCGGGATTTTCGTTTTTCGAGCCTACTTTATACAGCACATTTAGTGCTGCAATAGGAGTGCTATTATCCTGATGTGCAATAACAGTTAGTCCATTTTGCAATACATGTTTTTCAAACTTCACCATACTTCTCTAATATAATGTTTGATTTAAACCGCTGCAGGTTTGAAACAATAATTAAGCAGCAAAAAAACAGAAAAACAGCTGTCAAAATTAATAAAAATCGAAGGTATTATTTATATATTTCATTTTTATTCCCAAATAAATATATCATATTTTGAATTGGGCCTTCGTGTGGTATGCAAAATAAATTGATTCAGGAATCTGTTATCATGAGGTAATTGTTCTGGTGGAAACAAGTCGGCTTCGGGTTTTTCTCTCCATGTAACCCTTGCTACTGCGTTATCTTCTATGTAAATAGACATTGTATTCGACAATGCTACATTAATGCCTGTGAGCGAGCCGTCTTCTTCTCTAACGTAGTAGATTGTTTCTCCATTTCCAAAGACATCAATTCTATAAATTTCATTATTCCTGAAAATTCCGTCAATTTTTCGTCCTTTCACCTGGTTATAGTGTTCTTCCTGTTTATTATCTTCGGTAATAATAAATGCTGCTTCAAATAAGTGCAAGGATTCTATTTCTTCATCACCGGTTTTTACCTGTATATGGTTTGCTGTTAGCTGATGCGGCCCTGTCCACAATATTGGTTCATGATACATGTATATAATCGAATCTGAAAAATTATATACAATCGAATCACTAAGCCCTTGCAGGTCTTTTCGGTAGAATTTTGCTTTATAATAAGCATATAAAATTTTTGTATCCTTTTTATCGTCAACTACATACCTAAGTGTATCGGCATGCAAGAACAAAGAGTCTGCTTCTTCAATAACAGTAAGTACCGGCCTGATGGTAACTTCCGAAACTCCCTTTTCTTCAAAGTGTTCGCCAAACTCACCTGTTATAATAACATTTTGAACAGAATCTTTCATAAACACATTTTTCATGGCTTTGCCATAACCAACATTTCTGTCATAAAACAAGCTGTCGCCTGATAAGTATTGTTCGCCATTTGTTAAGTAAGCGTCCTTTTGGAATTGTGCTAAATCATTTTTAGTATCATACCAACCATTTTTGCAAAAAATAAGGTTGTCATCACTAATAATCCTGGTAGGCCCGTAAAAATATGCAATTTCACTTAAGGTATTATACTTTAGGGTGTCGGAATACATAGTGTATTCAGGGTTTACCAGCACAACATTGTCTTTGAAGTGAGCATCTTTTAATTCAGAGAAATAAAATCCCAAAACGCTTGTAAGCGTGTTTTCAGCATCAACAATTTTACCACCATCAATATAATTAGCTACATCTGTATCCAAATTATAAAACAAATGATCAGTAGTTAATGTCATCTGGTTATCAATCATTTTTACATTTCCGTGCAATTCGGCAATCCTGGTGTTACCGTTATAATATAGTTTATCACCAAATATATCAACAGAGTCGCTAACAATAATATGTATATTGCTAAATGCATGCAGTTTGTTTTCCACAGTAAACAAGTAAGCACTGTCACAAAGCATTTTAGTTTCATCATGTTTGAAGATTACGTCATTAATAAGCCTTCTGACATTTTCTCCAATACTGCGGTCAAATTTCATAGATTCTGCCTGCACAAGCTCTATTTGTCTTCTTTCTTGTGAGTATATGTTAGGCGGTATAAAAAACAAGAAAAAAATAAAAATAAATAACCAGGCAAAACACTTGATTTTATCTGTTATTAGCAGATTAATAAGTGGTTTTAGTTTAAAATTGCTTGTTATCATTTTTATGTGGCAAATTAGTATGCTTTAATAAAGCTACTCTACAGTTATCAATTATTTGTTTCAATAATCAAATAAACTCAATGATAATTATTTTATTATTTATTTCAGAAAGAAAAATACTATACTTTATAATTTTTCTGTTTGAAATAATTATCAATTTCCTTCTTCATAACAGGAGTAAGAAGAACAATGGCAATTAAGTTAGGAATAGTCATAAAAGTAATAACCATATCAACAAAGCTCCAAACTAAATCAAGCCCCCAAACAGAGCCAAAAAACACAAATAAGCCATATAGGTAGTAATACGGTTTAATAGCCTTTTCTCCAAAAAGGTACTGCGCTCCCCTTGAGCCATAGTAGGACCAACTGATTATAGTTGAGAATGCAAACAATAATAATCCAACTGCAATAATGTGAGGAGCAATAAAGCCCAGGTTAATATTATCAAGGCCTGTTTCAAAAGCTACCACAGTCATTCCAACACCTTCAACACCACTGTGCCAGGCTCCAGTCATAATAATTACAATAGCGGTGAGGGTGCATATAAATAAAGTATCAATAAATGGTTCAACAGACGCAACCATACCTTCACGAATAGGGTGCTTAGTTTTTGCAGCGGCATGAGCCATTGCTGCAGACCCTTGTCCTGCCTCATTTGAGAATAATCCTCTTCTAACACCCATTGTTAGAGTAATAATAAAAGCTGAGCCCAGGAAGCCACCGGTTGCGGCGGTGCCAGTGAATGCATCTCTGAAAATAAGAGCAAAGCTTGGCAAAACATGTTCAAGGTTTACAAATACAACCAGCATTGCAGCAATAAAATATATCACAGCCATAAATGGCACCAGCCGGGAAGTAACTTCTGCAATGCGTTTTAAACCACCTACAATAATTAACAGAACAAATCCAGTAATTACCAGGCCTGAAATCCAGGTTGGAAAGTTATAGCTGGCATTTAAAACATCGGTCATTGAATTAGACTGGGCCATATTACCGGTACCCAGTGAGCATGTAACAGCAGCAACAGCAAATATTACAGCAAGGATTTTTGCAAATTTCCCAAATCTGTCTTTTAATCCGT
>PWND01000212.1 GCA_003557965.1 Bacteroidales bacterium
AAAAGAAATCAAGAATTACATCGGTATCAACCAATACATTATCCATGCTAAAGATATTTTTCTGATAACCTATTTGAAAGTTCTTTCTTATAATCAAAATCCTGAGGCGCTTTAAAGGAGCCCTTTAGTGATTTGATCAATGGAGTTAGTTTAATATCAGGGCTATCCTGTTCCTTGGTTAATACCTTTGAGTAATTTTCAACAATGTCCGATAAACTATTATCTTTCTCCCTGGCATACTTTTTAGCCCTGTCTATCACCGTTTTTTCAATTGTTAATGTCAGTTTTGTGTTCATAACACTTATTTTTTTAAAATTAATACGTGTGAATTTAGTAAATATTTTTGACCCGTGCAAATAAATTTAATAGTACACGTGTAACTTCATGAGCTGAATATGGATGCTATTAGGTATAATTTCCCCGTCAGGGTTCACTAAACTAAGCAAATGCTTGGTTTTTTTAAATAATGCAAACATTTTACCGGAGACATTGTTATTGGTGTTATATAAAACATATAACTGTTATGAAAATACTTAATTTTTTATTTTTGCTGGCCTTTTTTCCTGCGGTCGCCATTAACTCTTCTGCCCTTGAAAATAACCCGGCAGATAACCCGGACAAACTAGTTGTAATATGGACCAGCGACGATCCTTACGTTGCAGAGAGGGTGGCATTAATGTATACCCATGCAGCAAAGACAGCAGGCTGGTTCAGTGAGGTCACACTTATTATCTGGGGACCTTCGGCCAAACTGTCCGCCGAAAACATAAAGGTTCAGGAGAAGCTTAAGTCCATGCAGGAAGATGGTGTAGTGATTGAGGCGTGCATTGTTTGTGCTGATGAATATGGGGTGACCGATGCATTGAAAAACATGGATTTTGTTGTTAAGGGAATGGGCAGTCCGCTGACTGATTACCTTAAGGGTGGGGCAAAGGTGCTTACATTCTGATTAACTGCCGGTTCTTAAAAAAACATTTCGGTAAATTAGTGTCAGGATTTGATTCTTCCATCGACAGTTCACTGAACTTGAGATGGAATTTCCCGCTGCTTATATCTTTTCCTGCCGGAAAACAGGAGCTTTTGTAATTCATAGCATATTAACTTCTTTGGTTTTAAAGTATCTTTATGTTTGGTTTTACCGGTTAACTCTCTTTGACTCTGGTAGTGTTAAGCCTTGTTATGGTAACACATGATCTGCATGAGGCATTAACGCCAGGCACAAAAGTAACTGTAATGAACCAGGGGAAGATCGAGCAGTATGACACACTTGAAAATATAAGAGATAATCCTGCCGGTGAGCGGATAGAATATTTTATGATAACAGTGAACGTATGCAGAATAAAAACAACAAACCCGAAGAACAGATTCTGGTCATATTCGGGGCAACTGGCGACCTGAGTAAACGGAAACTCATTCCGGCTCTTTATTCTTTGTATGTTCTCGACATGCTTCCGGAAAAGTTTGCAATATTGGGCGCCGGACGTTCAGGGCTTGATGATGACCGGTTTCGTGATACCATGAAAGAAGCTTTGCAGAATTTCTCAAAAGATGATGATAAAAGCCATTTTTCATCATTCCTGAATAAAATATATTATGCACAGGCTGACCCCAAAAAGTAAAATTCATTTTCCGTACTTGGAGAAAAAATTGAAGTGATCAAAAGGGATAATTCTTTTACAAAAGAAAATATTATTTTTTATCTGTCAACCCCTCCGGCACTTTACCAGGTTATTCCTGAAAGGCTTGCCGCTGCCGGACTTAATAAAGAAGATAATGGATGGAAAAGGCTGGTTATTGAAAAACCATTTGGTTATGATCTTGACAGCTCAACGGCATTAAATACTGCATTGCAAAAGAGCTGGAAAGAGAGTCAGATATACAGGATTGATCATTACCTTGGGAAAGAGACAGTTCAGAATCTGCTGGTTACCCGATTTTCCAACGGGATATTTGAGCCTCTCTGGAACAGGAATTTTATACATCATGTTGAAATTACTTCTGCGGAAAGTATTGGCGTGGAGAACCGGGGAAGTTATTATGACGATTCCGGGGCATTGCGTGATATGATCCAAAACCACTTGTTGCAGGTAACCGGACTTATTGCAATGGACCCGCCGGCATCATTGAACGCCGATGCCATCCGTAATGAAACCGTAAAAGTTTTGCAGTCCCTGCGCCCCATCAGTAAAGATGAGGTTGAAAAAGTTGCGATCAGGGGTCAGTATCTTTCCTCAACTATAGGTGGCAAACCTGTTAAAGGTTACCGTGAAGAGGAAGGAGTTGATCCGGACTCCAAAACCGAGACCTATGCTGCGCTGAAGTTTTACATCGACAACTGGAGATGGGGAGGTGTTCCGTTTTATGTGCGAACAGGTAAACAACTACCAGCCAGGGTAACTGAAGCGGTAATCCATTTTAAGCCGACTCCTCATCATCTTTTTGTGCCAAAGGGATCTTGCGATACTTGTAATCAGTTGATAATCCGTATTCAGCCCGATGAGGGCATTTTACTTAAGATGGGAATGAAAACGCCGGGAGCAGGATTCAAAGTGCAAAATGTAAGCATGGATTTTCATTATACTGATTTGCTCGATGTACGGATTCCTGATGCTTATGAGCGGCTGTTGCTCGATTCCATGACCGGGGATAAGACCCTTTATGCCAGGATAGATGCGGTTACGGCAGCCTGGGAGTTTATGATGCCTGTGCTGGATGCATGGAAAAATGATCCGGAGATCCCGGTTCATGGTTACCCGGCAGGCACCTGGGGACCGGATGTTGCCGACAGCCTGATAGAAGAGCCGGATATGAACTGGCGACAGCCTTGCCGTGCACTAACCGGCAATGATGATTTTTGTAAATTATGATTAGCCGGGTTAAAATGTTTAAGTGGTTATTAAATGATTTTGTGAAATTTTATTAATTAATCCCGCAACCCGACTGGAAGGCAATGCCATCAAACCAGATACTCTAACATTATTGAACAATACTCCAAAGAACAGATATATATACAGGGCTAGGAAATATCCTGGCGGGCTTTACACGAAAGCCTGGTGTGCTAAAAAAATATCAAATTTTTTACATCCGTATAAAAATAGTTATTGTAAGATTTAATATGACAATTAATTTTATTAATATTCTCTGATTAATCCTATCATTACCATGAGCTCTACCGTAGTAAAAAAATTTCCGGCAATAACCCATATTTCCCAGGATATTACAAATATGATTAACGAGGGCATTGAGTCTTCCGGTCAAGGAGATTACTTTTCAATTGCATTGTCCGGCGGATCAACCCCCCGGAAGGTTTATTCATATCTGGCTGCTTTACAGGATAAACCTGTGGACTGGCAAAAAGTCCGCCTTTTCTGGGGAGACGAAAGATGTGTAGATCCGGAGAGTCCTGAAAGCAATTACCGGATGGTTAAGGAGAGTCTTCTCGATCATATTGATATTCCCGATTCCAATATTTTCAGGATAAAAGGAGAAAAGGACCCTTCATTCGAAGCTGCCAGATATGCTGAAGCGGTTAA
>PWND01000115.1 GCA_003557965.1 Bacteroidales bacterium
CAGGCCATTGACGACAGGGCTGTTATTCCTGTTTCTGTAAACCTACAATCTATACTTCGCCTTAATGTTGTATCCGGCGGTAGTATTGAGTTTAACTTTAACACCCTTGATGATTACGAAAATGGGATTAACTCTGGTGGTACAAACGCAGGATATCAAACCAAGTTTAATGTTGCTTCATCTGTTGACTGGAACGTCTTTATGTATGCTGAAGATGCTACATTACAAGGAACTGATGAAATAGGCGGTGCAAATACTATGACTATAGACAACATTGGTTATCACCTGGATTATGATGGTGATGGTCTTGAGGATGATTATGATGGCAACTTTGATGAAGGCAACCCAACAGCATTAACAGCTGATGAAAACGAATTGTTAGTGGGTTATGATGAAGACCCTATTGCAGGCGACATTAACAGAAATGCTTTTGTTATAAACTGGAGGTGTGGAACACGTGAAGGGAACATGCTGGATGAAACAATTCTGGAGCAAGGCCTGGCAGCAGATCGCTATGCAACTAATGTGTTTTTATTGCTTCAACCTGCTGAGTAAGAACAACACGAAAATTCAATAATTTGGAAAAGGCTTTACTTCCCGGATGTTACCATCCGGGAATATTTTATTTATCTTCTTTATTCGTTTAAAAGAACGCAATTAGATGCCTCAAATTAAAAAGAAGTTAATAATACCAATATGCTTATTGTTTTGCATATTAACAGAAGTGCATGCCCAAAGAACAAGAGCCCCTTTCACTCAAAATATTAACAGAGACAGTAATAAAGAAGAGGAAAGTGTTAATATCAGGTTAGAAAGTGGAGGAAATGTTCCTTTTCATATTAATTCTTTTAGAAAATATGTTGAAGGTGATGAGTTACATGCCTGGACAAGGTTTGCTTTGTTGATTGAGAATCTTGACCCTGCAGATACCTGGAGATTAGAAGTTTTGGCAAGTGACAGTGAGTTAGCAGGAGACTATGGAAGAGAGCTTGATTTACATTATATTTCAATTTCAGCAAACCATTTTAACGTTGACTCAGAAGATTTGGATTACTTTCCAGTAAATGAATTGTCAGACATCCCGCAAACTTTAGTGACGGGTTCAGGAGATGGGTTATTTGTGATAACAATAAACTATAGTATAGGAAAGGATCCTGGCAACAGGCTACTTGGTGAATATCCGGATTATTATTTTGTAAATTTATATTTTGACCTTAAACAAGACTAAACGAAACTCAGTTTATTGCACATGAAGCAATTACATACATATAGCATACTGCTGATTTTTTTGCTTACATGTTTAACAGAATCATATTCTCAATTCAATAATAACAACTTTAATCGCTCTAATTCTTATATTACTGCGGAATTCAAAAATGAAAACATAATAATAAAGCCTGAAACAACTTTTTTTAATGTGTTGTTTATTGAAAATAAGGGCGAACAAAGAGAAGAAGTTTTTATTGATATAAATGTTCCTGTTGGATGGTCTGTAATTGCATTAGAAGACAGGTCATACCATATTAACCCCGGAGATACTCTTTTGCTGCCTATCAGGGCAGCTCCTGCAAGAGGTGTTGAAGGTAACATAGGCTATTCTTTGATTGCCGCTGTTAATAATCGCGATGGTGATACATACACTAATGCTTATTGTTTTGTTCAAATTGAAAGGCAATCCGACTTGCAGTTCAGGGCAATCACCAGGATGGGCTACTTTGACCAGCAAACAGGAGAAAGCGAGCTTTCATTCAGGTTAATTAACCGTGGCAATATTAGTGAATTGGTTTATTTAAGTTTTCAATCAACTGAAAACGTTGCCATTGTAAATGAAAGAGACAACATCTACAGCATGGATGTAATGCTAAGTGCTCGCAGCGATACTACAATTACACTACCTGTTAAAGTTGTTGAAGACCATAATTTACACAACGGGAGCTTATTCAGGATTGACCTGAAAGGCCATACAATTGACAGGGAATTCGGCACATCTTTTTGGTTTAATCATACAGTAAGCCAGTATAAATATAATATCCCTGAATCTGAAAAAATTCTTATAGCTGAAATAGCTGCACAAAATTTATTTAGTGATCAAAATACAATATTTTCAGGGGGAGTAAGAGGGGTCTTATTGCTTCCGGAAAGCCGTGATTTCAAGTATCGATTTTACAGGCATGGTGGTGCCCCCTCAAGTGATTTTCTCAGATACAGCAGGGCAAGAGTCTCTTACAACTCTCCTTTTATGGGCATTACGGTTGGTGACATCTCCGCATACAACCTGAAGTATGGTGGAGGTAAAGGAACAGAAATTGTTTACAGAATGCCCGGTGCATTCCAGGTGTCGGCAATGGCAAACCGCAACACCTTCAGGCCAATTACAAACTATGGGATTAGTATTAACGAACGTTTATCTTCTGTAAGGTTGGGTACAGAGCTTGCTTATACAGAAAACGAAATATTGAATAATTATGCTTATCTCGGCACCCTTAGAGGATCTGCAAGGCTCGGCAGAAACCATTATATAAAAACAACTGCTGGAATTAGCAGTGTTCATTATATGCATAATGAAAGTACTAATTTAGGTTATGGTTTGTTGTTTGATTACAGTGGTAGAATTGGAAATGCAAGAATTAGAATCAGAGAGCATTTGGGAACGCCGGAATATTATGGCAGATACTCCGGAAGGCATAACCTCACAACAACAGTTTTATATCCTTTTGAAAGTGGCTTGCAGCTATATTTTAGTGGATTTGACCAAAGATACAGGCCTTTGGTTGAAACTCATGAAGGCATTACATCTGACAGGTTCCTGGATAACAGATCGGCAAATTTAATACTTAGAAAATTTCTTGACCAGGGATTTCTCATATATGGCGGCCCTGTTTACCAGGGAAAATCTACTAACAGTTTCTTCCTGTTTGATGGTGAAAACCCTTTTACCACACATTCTGCCAAATTCACACTTGGCACAAGGCTAAATGAAGGAGGCCTGAGCTTTAACCCTGCTGTAACTATGGGATATACTTTTATTACTGACCACTCAATCCCCGAACCCGGAACTCTCAGGCATGATATTAGAAACAGTGATGGAAAATTCTTCAATAGCCTTTTTACTTTGAATTTAAGAAGTTCGTGGTGGGGAGCATTTATTAACTATTATTACGGGCCATATACTGTTAACCAGGAAATCTCTCAATTCTACTACGACATTTCTGCTCACTCTGTTAGGCTTATGCCGTATCTTGAGAGATTTATTTATAAAGATATTGTTTTCCTTTCTTCTAAGCTGAGTTTTACTTATGATTTTGCTTTCAAAACAAGCAGAATTAACCTTATGAACCAACTTGATGTTTATTTTGAACACGACTTCAAATTTTCTTTATTGAATACCTATGGTTATCAACTCACTACTGATTTAGTTACCGACCAGAAATACACATACTCTCACCTCTATTTTGAAGCAAGGCTTACAAAAGAATTCAACTTCAACCAACCTCGCATTAGATATTACGACCTGAAAATCAGTCTTTTTAAAGATTTAAATGGAAATCTTATCAGGGACCCTAACGAGCCCGGTGTCAGAGATATTCTTGTAAGTATAAAAAGTATTGATCCTCATAAATATAAAGATTATGATGTTGATTATCCTCCTCCTGATAAATTAGTTTCCATGAGCTTATTATCAGGCATGGACGGAACTGTTACATACGAAAACTTGCCAATGGGCATTTACAAAATAGAGCTGACAAATGTTGGAAGAGACCAGGATAAGTACTTCCCTGATGAAAGTTCTTTTATTGTGCATGTTACCCGGGATAAAACAGTTTACGTTCCATACCTTGAAAGAAACAAAATCTTTGGAAGGGTAATTATGAATCGTAGCAGGTTATCAACCCTGGGCAGGATCGAGCTTGGAAACATAAAAGTGACTGCTGTTGATAGCAAAGGTAGAGAAACCGCCACTCTTACTGATTCAAGGGGGCATTTTGAAATGTATGTACCAAGTATTGATTATTACGTTGTTTCGATAAGAGATATTTTTAGTGATCACTTTAACCTTAGACAAAACCATTTTAGGGCAAATCTAAACGGTTTTAAACAATTTGAAGTTAACTTTGTATTCGATGAAATCCGAAGGCATGTTGAATTTACTCCTACTCCTTCAGATATTGAGGCTGAAATCAGAAGAGTAGGACGAACTAACCTGTCGGGGATAGTTAGAGATGCCTCAACCTTAAGGCCATTAAGAGCTCAAATTGAAGTAGTTGACAATAAAACCGGCAACAGCATTACTCAAACAATTTCCGACAGGGCAAATGGAAGATATAGTGCCAGCTTTGTAACAGGAGAAGATTACATGCTCATTGCCAATGTAAGTGGATACTGGATGCACTCCGAAAGGTTAAGCCTTGACCAGTTTCTGACTATTCAAGATATTGAAGTTGATATTTTGATGGAAAGCATTGCTGTAGGATCAAGGTTCCAGCTAAATAACCTGCACTTTGCTCCCGAAAGCGCTGAAATACCAACGGAGGCATTCCCGGAGCTTGACAGGCTGATTAAGCAGCTTAAAGACAATCCTAATGTGAGAATCAGAATAGAAGGACACTCTGATGCAGTTGAAACTCTGGAAGACAGAACATTGTCTCTTAGCAGGGCTGACGCTGTGATGAGGTATATGGTACAAAACGGTTTCGGAAATATTGAGTACACAGGACGGGAAGATTCTCAGCCAGTGGCTCCAAATGATACAGAAGAAAACAGAAGAAGAAACAGGAGAGTTGAAATTATTATTGTTGACAGGTAACTTAATATATACTAATTATGAAATTACCGGCTTTTTTAATACTCGTATTGCTTTTCGTTATTTCTGCTTGCGATAAAGAAGAAGAAGAATTTTACTTTGAGCTTGATGATCTTTTAGAAACACATTGGGGAATACCACATGTTATTGAGCCGGGACAAGAAGATATTGATTTAGCAGCACCCACGATATTTTACCCTGATGGCTATGTTAATATTGGCCCTGACAGAACGGATTTCTGGAGGATTAAAGACTCCAGAAGTATCTTTTTGGATGAAGCCGGAGAAGATTGGTTTTTTATAAACCTAAGTCCTGACACTATGTATGTTGAAAAAACAAAATATCCTCAAGGTATATTTTTAGGAAAATACATTTATCATCCGATGGAATATAACTAAGCGTTGAAAAACATATACACTGAAAATTTATAATTATAAAAACGAAAAAAATCTTTTTTGTAAAGAAAAAGTGATTATATTTGCAACCTCAAAAGCAAAAGCGGAAATAGCTCAGTTGGTAGAGCACGACCTTGCCAAGGTCGGGGTCGCGGGTTCGAGTCCCGTTTTCCGCTCAGCAACCTCTGAGAAAGAGGTTTTTTTTTACCACTCAAGTTGCCCGGGTGGTGGAATTGGTAGACACGCAGGACTTAAAATCCTGTGGCCATTGCGGCCGTGCCGGTTCGATCCCGGCCCCGGGTACTTTTCTTTCAAGCATTACAAGCCACCAATATGAAACTATTTTCAAAAAAGAAAAAAACTGCAAAATGCCCCTACTGTGGGTATATTTTTAAAGAAGCACCCCGGGTAAAAATTAAATGCCCGGAGTGTCAAAATCGTATATACATCCAAAAAGGAAAGAATAAAACTGAGCTTTATACAGAAAAAGATCATGAGGAGCTTATTATTCTTCACTATTTAGAATCTATTGGATATTCTAAAAAACAATATCAAAAGTTTAAATCTGACTTTGAAAATAAGTCAAGGGAAAGCACTGATCACAAAGATGCTTTATGGGCGTTATATGGCTATTTATTAAAGGAAAGTGCTAAGAAAGACGACTATAATGCCATGAGCATAATATATAGCCTTATGGCAACTATGCAGTTAGACACTCCCGCTGAATACCTGAAGCTTAGAAAATTAAGCGGAGAAATGGAGCTTTTATCATTTAAAACGGACTCAAAGTTTGACCTTGAGGTTGAAATACTTACCACAAAAAATTCATGTGATTATTGTAAAAAGTTCAGTAAAAGGCGATACACCCTGGAAAAAGCTCTTGAAGAACTACCATTACCACTCCTTGAATGTGACCAAGGGGCTGAATGTAGGTGCTGTTATGGGATAAACTCAAAAGAAAAAGTCTAATTAATACTTAATTTTATCCTGCTACCTGTTATTTCTGTTAACAAATTCAAGCCTCGATGATCTTTAGCAGAAAATGTGTTATTTGTTAGTATTTTAAAATCGCTGAAACGATTTGAACTCTCCATAAAAGACATTACACTATTAAATGCTTCTTTCGAATCATTAGTTGATTCATATTCGAAAGTAATAATTTTATAATCATCGTATTCAAGCATTACAGCTTGATTAACATTAAACACATCCTGAAACCCCAAAGAGTAAATATTGTTTAATGCCAAAGGCCCAAGAATATAAGTAAAGTGCTGTGTTGGTTTTTCATAATATAATTCCTTAAATAATGATGGAGGGGTTCCATAGCTATCAATGCCTTCAATTATGTTTGCCATTAATATAAAGTAATCCATCCTCATCCCCTTTTCTGCAAAATCAACTCCTGAAATAGTAATATAATAATTGCTTTTCCAAATACTCATAAACTTATTCTCAAAAATAATCCACGGTGAAGGCTCTATTTTCAAAAAGGTATTTCCTTTGTTCATGCTAAACGCCCCGAAAGCAGCGCTGTCGCTGTCCATTCTGTAAACTTCCACATAAAGCCGGCCTTTTTCAGGGTGAATATAATCCACCGCTGCCACATCACTAAATCCAAACTCCATATATAAATCTGCAGCACCATTAATCAAAAAAAACAAATCATCTCCTTCGTAAAATAAAACATCATTTGCTTCCCAGCCTTCCTGCCATCCGGCTGAAGGCAAAATATCTTTTGAAGACTGCGACATTAATTGGAATCCAATTAAGAAACATGTTAAACTAAAAGCTACTTTTTTCATCTGTTAAAGTTTTTGTTATTAATATACAACGTTCCTAGTATAGTCATCTTGTCATTTATGGCGAGATTGACTATATCATATTTCCACCGGATTTTTTAATTTTGTTTTCCAGTTCATTTTCAATTTCTTCAATAGATGGTAATTTTGTTTTAAAACTTTCAGGGATAGCGTCAGTTAAGCGGTATTCACTAATTCCCATTGGTTTATTTATATCTCTGAGTGCGTATTCAACTTCAATTTTATCTTTACTCTTGCATAAAAGAATTCCTATTGATGGATTGTCGTCAGTTTTCCTAAGTTGGCTATCAATTGCTGACAAATAGAAGTTTAACTTTCCAGCGTATTCAGGTTTGAATTTTCCTGATTTTAATTCAATAATTACATAACAGCGTAGATCAACATGATAGAATAGCATGTCTATGAAGTAGTCGTTTTCGCTAACTTCTATCTTAAACTGTCTGCCAAGAAAAGCAAATCCTTTACCGAGTTCAAGTAAAAATTTTGTGATATGTTTTGTTATCTCGTCTTCAATTGCTTTTTCAAGAGCACCATCTTCTAATCTCAGAAAATCAAAGTTATAAGGATCTTTTAAAGTTTGTTCAGCTAATTTTGATTGATGTGCTGGAAGCGTGTGTTTAAAATTGTGTGCAGCCTTGCCAATTTTTCCGAAAAGGTTTTTCTTAATTTGCAGTTCAAGAGTGTCTCTATCCCATCCATTTTCTACTGTTTTTAAAATATAAAATTCGGCTTCATCAAGGTCCTTTGTTTTGGATATTATCACTCGATTGTGACTCCATGGAATTTGTGCCACAGTCTGTGGCACAAATTGATATTTCTGAGAATAGAGCTTATACCATTGACTCATGGCGTATAAATTCCTGCGAGAAAAGCCTTTGATTTGAGGAAATTCATGCTTTAGCTCAATAGCAGCCTTTTCGATAAAACTACTCCCCCAATTTGCTTTTTCTTGCTTTTGAGCAATTGATTTCCCTATATCCCAATACAATTCGATTAACTGTGAATTGATTGAAAAGGCAACCCTTCTCTGTGCTTCATGAATTTTGGATTTTATCTCAATTATCCAATTCCCAAATTCCGTTATGTTTACTTCTTGGCTCATAAAGCGAATATAATCATATTGGTCTATTCTATCATTTTTTAAATTGGAGGCAACAATTAATCATATTATCCAAAGCTACTTGGGTATTTCAACAATATTAATTCTATCTAAGTCTTTATAGCCTAAACCTGCTTCATAACCTTTTTTAATCGTAAGAACATCTTCCGCGAAAAACCCAACCTGTATTGCACAATATTTATCAACAGCCACAGGGTCTGTGCCCGCTACAACTTTCATCGGGCTTACTATTTCTCCCGGTCCTCCCGGGCCATTTGTTGTTATTACATGCGACACATCTGAAATAATTAAATCGGGTTTTCTTAGCAGGTTTAAATCTACAATGCTTTGTGCGAGAAAGTGAGGGTCGTTTCTTTCAGGGCCCTCCAAATGAAACTTCACATTTGAAGCGCGTGTATTTATGCCATCATGTTTTTCATAGCGTTTGTTAAAACAGTTAAGCTATGATGCTTTGCAATTGGAATATTAATAAAAACATCAACATTAAAAAACTCTTTCACTACTTCAAGCTCCCAGCTTATTGCTTTAGCTCCTTTTACATCTTTTACTACTTGAAAGTTCTCATCATCAAATTCTGATGGGAAATGATTTGCCTCTATTGTCCTGGTTTTATTTATCACCTCTTTATATTCATCATAAAGCCCGCTTCTTTGCCAATATTCAGGAATTATATGCTGTAGAAAAACAACATCTGTGGCTCCGGCATCAAAAATCATTAATAATGCTGCTATTACAACATCCGGGTCAACATAGGCCCCTTTTTCCCTGAAACCTGAATTAACAAGTATGCCAACAGTATTTCCCGGTTGCACAAACCTTTCCATGCCTCCAAGAGTTTCAACTGCAATTTTTGTGTTTTCAAAAACACTGTCACCTTTTACAGCAACAATATCAGGCGCTCGCCCTTTTGTCGCAATGCTTGAAATCAATGCAAGCAAAATAACTACAAATAACTTATTCAATCTTTTAACTCCTTTTCCGTTAATGAGTAATTGATGTCTCTTTCTTTTTGATAATTAATTATAAAATTATAACAATCCTGATTTTTTCCAACAAGTTCCAATGGTGAAACTCCTTTATTGCTATATTTATTTTTTAAAATCATATCAGCGCAAGCCGTTGCAACAAAGCCGGTAGTTCTGGCCATAGACGAAAGCCCTGTTACGGCATCAAATTCATCATAAAGCTCATAAATAATTTCGGTTTTCTTATTATCCTTATAACCATTAATTACAATTCTCATTACTGTAAATTCATGTTCTTCCGGACCCAGCTTCCAGTTGTTAATTAAAATTTTACTGGTAAAATCAATCGGCCTTATAGCTGTATTATTAATTGTTAAAGGGTTTTTATCAAAGAAGCCCGCCTTTGCTAATGCCTTAACGAGAGAAATATGCCCGGGGTGCCTTAAAGTTTTTTCCTTCATAGATGGAATATTTTTCATTGTAGTTAGTAAAGACCTTAGCCCATCAGTAAAAAAAGCTTCTAAAGTGCCAACCTTGTCAAAATCCATCATTTCAACTTCACTCATTGCAGGCTTGGTAAGTATTTTGCCATTTTCTTTATATCTTGCCGGGCGGGTATATTCTTCAATTACATCAACAGGAGAAAAAGGTGCTTTATAATAAAACGGATACGTCTTTGCTTTAGGCAAACCACCAACAACATATTCGAACGATTCAATTTTCATTATTTCATTGTAGTAACCGGCAATAAGATTAGGAATACCCGGGGCAACGCCACAATCAGTGATGGCTATAACCCCATTTTCAGCAGCCAAATCATTTAAATCAAGAAAATTTTCCGGCATAAATGAAATATCAACAACATTTTTACCCGTTTCTATTATCTTTTTTAATGTATCATAACCCATAAAGCCGGGAACAGCTGATATTACAAGGTCACAATCATTAATAAGCCCGCTTATTGACTCATCATTTTCAATATTTGCTTTTACAGTTTTTATGGGAAACTTCTCAGATATTTTACTCAAAGAGCTGCCGCTTACATCAACAGCAGTAACTCTATATCCTTTACAAAGGTCTGCAATAATAGCTTTGCCTACCATCCCCGCCCCAAGAACCAGAATTTTTTTCATGCTATATAATTATTTGTTTTTCTTTGTTATCAATGTATTATAAATATTTTCCAAATCAACCTGTTTTTTGTTTATATCAAGATTTCTCTTAGCATAATCTTTTGCTGCAATCCCGATTTTTTTTCTAAGCTCAGGGTTTTCTGCAAGTAAAAGAATTTTTCCTGTAAGTGCATCAACATCCCACTCCTTAACTAAATAACCATTTTCTCCATCTGTTATTATCTCAGGGATGCCGGCATGATAAGTACTAACAACAGCCAGGCCTGAACTCATTGCCTCAAGCATAGTTCCCGGGATACCCTCCATATTTCCTTTTGAATCAGTAATACTTGGATGAACAAAAAAATCAGCATGCGACAGCATTTTAAGATGTCGCTCACTTCCATACTGGTATGGTGCATGCCATACAACTTGTTTTTCTAAACCCAGTTCTTTTATGCTTTTGTTTATTTTACTATAATTTCCATATTTCCCTGTAAAATGTAATTTCAGAGGCAACTTGCTTTTATGTGCGCTTTTTTTAAATGCTTTAAGTAAAAACATGTGCCCTTTTTTGGGCTCAAGACTACTTAAAAGGTATATATTTATCTCCTCATTACTACTGTAATCCCTGTCAATATCAAAAACCTTTGTGTCAAGGCCATGATAATGAATTTTTATTTTTTCACCATGGCAACCTAAGGAAATAAGTGCCTTTTTCATACTGTGACTCATGGCAAGAATTATATCACTGTGAGCAAAAACCTTCTTCTGTAATTGCTTTTTGCCAATGCCAAAATTACTTTTTGGAAAACTTGAATAATCCCAACCATAAAAAGACACTACCTTAGGAACAGTTGAATTTTTTAAAACTTTGTAAAACATCATCGCATCTGTTCCATAATGAAAATGTAATAATGATGGCTTTTCTGCCTCAATATGCTCTAAAACAAATTTTATTTGAGAGTTTGTTATATGTTTTAAAAACTTGTACAATAAGTTATTTATCTTTAATCGTAAGCCTTTTGATTTTTCAATACTAAATATCTTATTAAAGCTAAATGACTTATGCGAAATTATTTCGCGACATAAAACCTGCGGCTCAAATTCTTTATGATTTACAACCTGGTTGCCTATAAATGTTGCAGTGTAATGTAAATAACGGCCTGTTATATGAAATACTTTTCGCATAATTTTTGCAAAATTTGATTAAATTGCCTGTTGTTATATATTTTTAATAAAATATAAACCTGGTTTTAACTTCACTACAATAATAAATTCAATACAAAGTTATTGATTCAAAACCATTTATTTTTATAACTATTAATTTTATTTAGAAACATTAATAAAAAAAACTAAAAAACATTTGATATTTATTATTGTTTAATTAATTGAAATAACTTTGCACACCTTTAAATCTATATGACAAAGAAAATTTTTTTATATAAGTTATTCTTTATTGCATTAATTCCTGCGGTATTATTTCTGTTTTATAATCAGAAAACAAATACTCACTATCACATATTAGATAATGGGCAGGTTATTGAACACTCACATCCATATAAAAACTCTGCAACACCTGGCAGTCCTTATCAAGAACACGAACACTCAAGCTCAGAGTTGATATTTCTATCCCTTTTATCAGAAATTACCGGAGCATTTATATTATTAGCAATACTAATTTCAGCACTAAACAAAAAGCTTGTATTTTATATCTCGCAAGTACAAGATATATATGTAAAATCTGTTTACCTTCTTACTGACAAAAAAAGAGGCCCACCTGTAACAGCTTTCTAACATTTTTACAACAAACAAATTCATTATCATATTAAGCATTGGTAGTTGCAATACTTGAATTTATTGAAACAAGTGCCGGCTTAATAAATACCAAAATAATATCTTAAATATGAAAAACTATCTTTTTTTAATAATTACTCTATTAATAATAAACCTCAATTTATATTCGGAGTCATCTGACATGAGCCAGAGGCCACCAACTGATGCAAACATCTTTGGACATATTATAGATGCATCCACAGGCGAACATATTCCATTTATAACATTAAAGATTGAAGGGACACGTATTGCCGCCATAACTGATTATACCGGCCACTATTTTATTGCTAATATTCCGGAAGGAGAGCATACTTTGGTGGTTCAGGGTATGGGTTATGAAACGACGTATAAAACATTTGAAATAAAAGCCAGGCAAAGCCTGGAAGTTGATGTAGAAGTAATTCCCAGGGCTATAGATTTGAGTGAGATTGTAATTACGTCATCACCAACTCAAAGTGGTTTCAGGTACCAGCCAAACCAGGCTTTTTTTGGAGAAAATCTTCAGAAGCGTGGTGAAGCATCTTTTGGCGAAATGCTTAAACTTGAGCCGGGCTTAGCAATGCGTTCATTAGGGTCTATTACAAGCAGGCCTGTAATTCGCGGGCTTGATGGTGACCGCATTCTTGTTTTAGAAAACGGCGAACGCATGGGGGATGTTTCTGAAACCGCAGCAGATCATTCGATTTCACTTGACCCTTTAGCAGCAAGCCGTCTTGAGGTTGTCAGAGGACCGGCAAGCTTACTTTACGGTTCCAGTGCCCTTGGAGGTGTGGTTAATATTATGACCACCGATATCCCTGATGACTGGGAAAAAGGTTTTAGTGGTGTAGTTTCAGGACAGGGTGCTACAGTAAATTCTATGGGAGCCGGATTTGGACGGGCAACCTATGGCGCTGACAGCTGGGCAACAACAGCCAGAATGTCGTACAGAAAAGCCGGAAATATTAATACCCCTGAAGGTGTTTTGGGCGGAACTTCCATGGAAAGTTATGATGGCGCATTTGGAGTTGGTTTTGGCCTTGACAATACCACTGGTGGAATTTCAGTTTCTCTTGCCGACCAAAATTATGAACTGCCTGAAGCACTTGATGATGACAACGAGAGAGTTGAAATTAGAATGCAGAGGATTGCACTTCAAGGCCGGGTTCAAAATACTTATAATGGCTTTTTTGATAAATCTTTAATTCGCTTTAATGCTACCCAGCTAAATCAGCAGGAGTTGGAACTTGAATTTGAAGATGGCGCATGGGACGAAGATATTGAGTTTGACTATGACAAAAAATCAATCAGCGCTTCCTTTATTGCCCAGCATAAGCCAATTGGAGTTTTCGACAGGGGGGCTTTTGGAATCAGTATTTTTGGCCATAATATGAATGTTTGTGGTGATGAAGCTTTCACTCCCGGTGAAAACAGGATTAATGCCGCATTATATACATACCAGGAAGTGCCGCTTAGTGGTATGATTCGCTTGCAGGCCGGGTTAAGGGTTGAATACCAATCAACAGAGGCTCTGCCAAATCAATTATTCCCTGATATTGACTCCAGCAGTGACGACCTCAATTTTGCCGGTTCATTCGGATTAAATATAAGGCCGGATGAAAAATGGGAAATAGGAGGCCAATTCGCAAGAGCACACAGAACACCATCTGTTACAGAGTTATATGCCAATGGTGTGCACATTGGAGCAGGAGTATTTGAAATCGGGAGCAGTGATTTAAAAAGTGAAATAGGACATGGTGGTGATTTATTTGCAAACTATCGCTCAGGCATGATTGAGTTTGAATTAGCAGGCTTTATTAATTATTACCGTAATTTTATTTTATTTCAAAGTATTGGAGAAATAGATGAAGACTCCGGTTATGAAAAGTATAAATATATGCAGGATGAGGCAAGAATGAGAGGGGGCGAATTAACTGTTAATTTAATGCCGGTTGACAGGTTTGTAATCGGGATGGGTATAGATTATGTTCAGGGACATAGAAACGGTGATGTTAAAGACCACCTACCGTTCATCCCACCATTAAGGTTCAGGGGCAATACAGAATATGATTTTGGGAATTTTTGGATTGGCGCAAATATATTAGTTGCTGCACAACAAGATAAAGTTGCACCAAATGAAAGCGTTACTGATGGTTATACTTTATTTGGAGCACAGGCAGGATACAGGCTTAATTTTGCCGGTCAACAAGTCATTATTCTGCGTGGCGAAAACCTGCTTGACGTTGCATACCGGGATCATCTTTCAAGGGTTCAAAATAGAAATTATCCTATGCCGGGCAGAAATATAAACCTGGCATACAGGTGGTATTTCTAAAAAACCAATAAACATTTATATCTTTGTAATCATTGAGGTTGTCTTAGTTGCTGCATAATGCTTATTGTTAAGCTTTCTCAACAGCCTCAATGATTTTTTTGTAAAGTTTAATCAAATATTCTATAAATGGAAAACCAGAAAAAGATTTTTCTGCTTGATGCAATGGCTTTAATATACCGTGCATACTATGCTTTTAGCCGTAACCCCAGGGTAAACTCAAAAGGAACCAACACCTCCGCCGCTTTTGGGTTTATGAACTCATTGCTGGAGGTAATCAAAAAAGAAAAGCCTACTCACATGGCTGTGGCTTTTGACACTCTTGCACCTACACAAAGACACTCTGACTATATACACTACAAAAGCAACAGGGAAGAAACACCGGAAGACATTGTAAATATGCTTGATATTATTAAAGAGCTTATAAAAGGTCTTAATATTTCCGTTTTGGAAGCTGATGGATACGAAGCTGATGATATAATTGGAACATTAGCAAAAAAAGCAGAAAAAAAGGGTTATAAAGTTTTTATGATGACCTCTGATAAAGACTTTGGCCAGCTTGTATCAGAAAACATATTTATGTATAAGCCTGCACAAAGAGGAAACGACATTGAAGTATGGGGTGTTAAAGAAGTATGCAAAAGATTTGAAATAAATCAACCGGAGCAACTAAAAGACATTTTAGGCCTATGGGGCGACTCATCAGATAATATACCTGGTGTGCCCGGTATTGGCGAAAAAAAGGCAAAAAAACTTATAGCAGAGTTTAACTCTGTTGAGAACTTATTGGAAAACATAGAGCAGGTTAAAGAAAAACGAAGCAGGGAGAGCCTGAAAAAATACGCTGAACAGGCAACTTTATCAAAAAATCTGGCTACTATTATTCTTGATGTACCTATCGAATTTGAAGAGGAAAAATTAAAAATTGGCAAGCCCGACAAAGAAAAGCTTATGCCAATTCTGGAAGAGCTGGAGTTTAGAACCTTAGCCAAAAGATTATTTGAACAAAAACAACAATTGCCGGCTGAAAACGATAAAGATAAAAAGTTAAAGCCGGGACAAATGGACCTTTTCTCCGGTAGTGAAGCTTTTGCCAATCCATATGACCTTGCTGTAGAAAAACTAAATAGTTTACTCAGTGAAAAATCATACCATAAGGTTAAATCAAAAGAGAAAATTATAGAGCTTGCAAAAAAACTTGAAAAAGCTGATTCTTTTTGCTTTGATACTGAAACAACCAGCCTTAGCTGTATAGACGCCGAACTGGTTGGAATTGCTTTTGCTGTCTCTCCTGGTGAAGCATGGTATGTGCCATTTCCGGAAAACAAAGAGCAGGCAAAAGAAATATTATATGAATTTAAAGATGTTTTTGAAAACAATAATATTGAAAAAGTCGGGCAAAACCTGAAGTTCGACATCAATATTCTGAGAAACTATGGTGTTGATGTTAAAGGCAAACTTTTTGACACAATGATTGCTCATTACTTGCTACAGCCTGATATGCGACATAATATGGAGTTGCTTGCTGAAACTTATCTTGATTACACTGTTGTAAGCATAGAAGACCTTATTGGCAAAAAAGGGGCCTCGCAAAAAAGTATGCGCACCGTGCCTGAAGACCTTGCTACTGCATATGCTTGCGAAGATGCTGATATCACACTACAACTTAAAAGCCACTTTGAACCTTTACTGAAAAAACAAAAGCTTACTAAGCTTTTTGAAGAAGTTGAGTTGCCACTGGTGTTTGTTTTGGCAGAAATGGAATACTCTGGTGTAAATATTGACACCAGCGCTTTAAAAGATTTTTCACAAATACTGGATAAAGAAATAAAAGAAACAGAAAAGGAAATTTATTCAATTGCCGGTAAAGAATTCAATATTGCTTCTCCAAAGCAACTCGGTGAAGTATTATTTGATGACCTAAAAATAGTTTCAAAGCCAAAAAAAACAAAAACAAAGCAATATAGCACAGGGGAAGAAATTCTGGTAAAACTTGTTGACAAGCATCCCATAGTTGAAAAAATATTAACTTACAGAAGCTTAACCAAGCTAAAATCAACATACGTAGATGCTTTACCAAAGCTGTTAAACGAAAAAACGGGAAAGTTGCATGCTTCTTTTAATCAAACTATTGTTGCAACCGGAAGGTTATCATCCAATAATCCCAATCTTCAAAATATTCCTATAAGGACAGAAAGAGGCAGGGAAATAAGAAAAGCTTTTGTTCCGGGAAAATCTGGCAATATTCTTATGGCGGCAGATTATTCACAAATTGAGCTGAGAATTATTGCATCACTGAGCAAGGATAGTTCGATGATAGAAGACTTTAATAAAGGCCTTGACATTCATGCTGCAACTGCTTCAAGGGTATGGGAAGTCAATATTGATGATGTTACTAAAGAAATGAGAAGGCGGGCAAAAACTGTAAACTTTGGAATAGTTTATGGAATTTCTGCTTTCGGATTGTCTGAAAGAATTAACATCCCAAGAGGCGAAGCTGCAGAAATAATTGAACAATACTTTAAGAAATATCCGGGAATAAAAGAATATATGAGTGATACAATACAGTTTGCCAAAGATAATGGCTATGTGGAAACAATGAAGGGTAGAAGAAGATATGTCCCGGATATTAACAGTGCTAATGCCATTGTTAGAGGTTATGCTGAAAGAAATGCAATAAATGCACCTATACAGGGAACAGCTGCTGATATGATTAAGCTTGCAATGGTAAGCATTTACAATGAGATGAAAGAAAAGAATTTAAAATCCAAAATGATTATGCAAGTTCATGATGAATTGGTTTTTGATACTCAAAAAGATGAGCTTGACATACTGATTCCCCTGGTTGAAAAGCGCATGAAAGATGCTATACCATTGGAAGTACCTGTTATTATTGATATAAATACAGGAAATAATTGGCTGGAAGCACACTAAGTTTACCACATAATCCTGTATAAGAATAAAGTGTTGAAATAATCCGGATAGCTTAATGATGTTAACTCTTTTGCCATCCTCAGTATTACATCGTTTATTTTTATTTCCCCTCATTTTTTTGTATTTTTGTATTTTATTGACTATTAATGCTTTATGCATTATTGAAAATATTTTTAAAGCCCGTTTAATATTTATTAACAGGCTTTTTTTAACAAAATTCTTATATTAGAAGTTATAAATAAGTGTACTTTTTAAGTATAATTAAATTGAACTAAAAAAAATAACAAAATGGTTAACATAAAAGAAGAGCTTAAAGTAAATAAAACAGAAGAATTATTAAATGTCCTTTTAAAAGAGAACCCAAAAATCAATAATATTCTGCAAGAAGCGAATAACACAGAAGAGATACATGCCAAGATTAAAGAGCTAATAGATGATTACTTCAAAAGCAATCCCAAAACTAAAAGTTTTTACCTTGAAGAAGATTGTGGCCGTGAAGCAATGGAAAGACTAACATGGCAGGATTATGCAGCAATAAGAATCATGGATTATATTGATAATGCGGGCAAGGCTTATAAAGATTTAAACCTTCGTGGGAAAGAAATAAGCAGCAATCCTTTTAAAATGCTTTGGGAAGCCGTAAAAAACGGGCGTAACGATTTGAGTGAAGATTTTTACCTTGATATGATTTACTTATTCAGGCAGTTTGATGGCAAAATAACTCAGAAAATCCCCACTGATGAAGTAATTAAGAAATGGATGAACAAATATCCGGCAGGTACTGACTCAGCAGTAATGGAGGTGAGAAAGAAAAACAAGCAAAGAATTATTTCCTTATTTAAGAAGAAAATTGAGTCAGGAGAAATAAAGAAATCTGGTTTTAGCTTTCCTGATGGCGCTACTGATGACGAGAAGCTTGAGCTTTTAAATTCCTGGTGGGATAATTATAAATTTCACCTGGCTTTTGCAGTAAGGACTCCTGATTTATTGAATGAAATGCTAAACAATTCACTCGATAAGGAAACAATGGATATCTTATACAAGGCTGAAGAGAAAGGCATTCCATTTTTTGTAAATCCTTACTATTTATCACTGCTAAATGTAGAAACTCCGGAATCATTAAAAGGAGCAGACCTTGCAATAAGGTATTATGTTTTATATTCACAAGAGTTGGTTGATGAGTTTGGCGATATTGTAGCCTGGGAAAAAGAAGATGTTGTTGAGCCCGGGAAGCCGAATGCTGCAGGATGGATTTTACCTACTAAGCATAATATCCACAGGCGTTATCCTGAAGTGGCAATAATGATTCCTGATACAATGGGGCGGGCTTGTGGAGGCCTGTGTGCAAGTTGCCAGAGAATGTACGACTTTCAAAGTGGCAACCTTAACTTTAACCTTGATGAGCTTAAGCCGGATGAATCATGGAATGACAAGCTCGATAAAATAATGAACTACTGGGAAAAGGATTCACAGTTGAGAGATATTCTTATTACCGGCGGAGATGCGCTTATGAGTGCAGATAAAACTTTGAAAAATATTTTTGAGGCTGTTTATAAAATGGCTGTTAACAAGAAAGAATCAAACAAAAACCGCAAAGACGGCGAAAAATATGCTGAGCTGCTGCGGGTTAGGCTTGGAACAAGGTTGCCGATATATTTACCACAAAGGATTACACCTGAGCTTACTGATATTCTTAAAGAGTTTAAAACAAAAGCTTCAAAGGTTGGAGTTAAACAGTTTGTAATTCAAACACACTTTCAGTCGCCAATGGAAATAACGCCTGAAGCCGAACGTGGTGTTAAAAGATTAATTAGTGCAGGGTGTACTATTACAAACCAACTTGTTTATACTTCTCCTGCTTCAAGGAGAGGACATACGGCACAACTCAGAAAAGCCTTAAATGACATTGGCGTTCTTACATATTATACTTTTTCTGTAAAAGGGTATATGGAAAACAGCAATAAGTTTGCTACAAACGCCAGGGCTGTTCAAGAGCAACTGGAGGAAAAAATACTGGGTGCTATTCCGCAAAAGCATTATAACGAAATTAAAAAATTCCCCATAGAAGCGGAAAAGCTTATTGAAAACATAAGAGAACTTAGAAAGGAAGCAAATATCCCGTTTTTGGCAACCGACCGAAACGTGCTTAATCTTCCCGGGGTTGGTAAAAGCATGACTTACAGGGTAATTGGCATAACTTCAGATGGCAGAAGAATACTGGAATTTGACCATGACCACACAAGGAAACACAGCCCAATTATTGACAAAATCGGCAGGTTTGTTATTATTGAGTCAAAGTCAATTTCTGAATACCTTAAACAAGTAGATGAAATGGGAGAAAATCCTGAAGAATACAATTCAATTTGGGGATACTCTATTGGTGAAACGGAACCAAGACATCCAATTTACGAGTATCCAGAATATGGCTTTGAAATAACTGATAAATATACAAACTTGTCAGTTTAGAATAGAATAACATACTTTGTCAGAAACTGTATGATAACCCAACACTAAACAGCTGCTTAAACTGAGTGCGAGGGCCGAATTTGTCAAATTCGCCATCATCGTTTGTATCTATTCCAATTTTAACATTTTCATCATATATCAGGTGAGTTGCAAAGTTTATTGTAATATACTGCGTTACTTTGATAACTGTGAGAGTTTCCCAGTTTACGTCAAGGTTTTGAGGCTTATCAAGATAATTTGAAAACAAGTCAAGCTTTGTCTGAAAAGTTATGTCATCCGTTACTTTCCAGCGATAAGCGAATCTGACATATCCACCAAATTCTCTTTTTGTTGTTTCTCCCGGTTCAACACCGAAAGCACCTTCTTCTGATAGTCTTTTGTCGTTTACAATTGTTATTTTCCCTGTTACAGGAGCAAAAAACAAGCTTAAGTTTCCACTCGCTTTATAATCAAGTCCGGCTGCACCTAACAAGTATGCAGGAGCAAGAAAATCAGAGATTTTTACAGAATCATTAGGGTAGTTATAACCCGGTGTCATTTGAGTACGAAAATTAACTAATCCGGAATAATGCCAATTATCAAAAGCCTTATATCCTAATTTCGACATAAAATCAATCCTGTCGTTAGTTTTTATTACACTTTCCTCTCCTTGCCTGACCATTCCATAGCCCACATCAAGAGTATTTTCCCATGACAATGACTCTTTACTATAAGTAAGAAACAAATTTGAAAGTGTATTTCCTGATAATGAGTTTTGCCCACCAGCTGCCCAATTTGTTAGAGAAACTTGCGAGAAACCCAATGAAAACACACCCCCTGTATTCCAGCCCTCTTCAACTTCTTCTTCTGTTATTTCCATTAAATCCGTTTCTACTTCTGTTACCTGGGCTTTTAGGCTTTTCCCTGTCAGCATTAACACAAAACCTCCCAGCAATAAAATAGTATATAAATTTAGTTTCATAATAGTATTTTTTTTAAAACCGATTTGAATGATTACAAATAAAAATAACAAGCAATAATAACAAATGTTTATTAACCCTTTTAATAGCAGCTATTAAAAAACCTTGCAAAAAGAGTTATTTTTTGCTAAATTATTCCTTTCTCTTCGCTTTAAATATTTTTGAAATAATGTTTTTTGTATCTGTTGTAAATGATTTGTCGCTAATTACAACAAAAAATATAAAAACAAATAGCAATATTGCATGGATAAAATATCTCAAAAACGGGTTTGCAATATCCAGGAAAACACTAATAAAGTACACTAATAAGGCTAACCCTATCATTAGGGTAATTTTTTTCCAGGGATACGGAATGAAAAAATATTTTTGTCCAAACAACAGGCAGGCAACTGTCATTGAAAAATAACACGCAAGCTGTGCCCATGCTGAGCCAAAGTAACCATATATAGGAATTAACCATAAGTTTAAGCTTACAGTTATAATTGCACCTATTATGGTAAAAATTGCGCCAAAATGTGTTTGTCCTGTAATTTTATACCATATACTAACATTAAAATATATTCCCAAGAACATTTTTGCCATCAGCAAAATAGGGACAACACCCAATCCTTCACGGTATTCTTTACCAATAAAGTGCTGGACTATATCCATATATAGCATTATCCCCAAAAAAATAAACAAACATGCAAAAACAAAATATTTCATCACAATTGCATACAATTGAGGAGCTTCCTTTTTTTCTGAGTGTGAAAAGAAAAATGGTTCAGCGGCAAAACGAAAAGCCTGGATAAATATGGCCATAATTACTGCAATCTTAAAACAGGCCCCATAAATACCTACATGCGACATTGCAATGTCTTCAGGCAAGATATATTTCAGCATCAGCTTGTCAAGAGCTTCATTTGCCACCCCGGCAATTCCTGCAACCAGTAGTGGCAGTGCATAAATTAGCATTCTCCTTAACAAAGCTGCAGAAACAAGAATTTTTGTTTTGAAAATTTCGGGCAACAATAATGCAAGTGTTATTATACTTGCAATTAAATTTGATATAAAAACATAACCAACTCCAATATCCGGGCTATAAACTACTGAAACTAACTTTATTACACTTTCGCTGCTATTGTTTATAAGCCACGGACACAGCAGTAAAAAAAACAGGTTAAGCCCAATATTTACTCCAATATTAATTAACTTAATTGTTGCAAACCTCATCGGTCTGTTTTCTGCCCGGAGCTTAGCAAAAGGGATGGCTGCAATTGCATCAAAGCCTATTATTATTCCAAACCATATAACATACTCCGAATGTTGCGGATATCTTAAAAGGGCTGCCAGGTCATTGCTGAATATCATTACTAAAGCAATGAAAACAATTGAGCTTGTAAACACTGACACTACTGTTGTACCAAACACAGTGTTTCTTTTATCCTTTTCTGTTTGATAAAAGCGAAACAATGCCGTTTCCATACCATAAGTTAGAATAACAATGAGAAAGGCAACATAAGAGTACATCTCAACCACAACACCATACTGGCTTGTTAAAAATATGCGGGTATAAAGCGGAATCAGAAGGTAGTTTAACAACCTTCCAACAATGCTACTTAAGCCATAAATGGCAGTTTGTCCGGCAAGTTGAGATATATGTGACGACATTTATAATAAAAATAAATATATTGCAAATTTGCGAAAATTATTTCTGTTATCAGTAATAAAAAAATAATATCACTTTATAAATCTGCTTTTCTTTATTTTTAAAAAAGTTCAGGCAAAATTATTATTATCAATAAGTGCTTACTTGGTATTAAATAAAATTCATTGTTTACCTTTGCACACGAAGAAAAAAAAATATATATATGTCAAACAGAAAATGTCTTTTGGTAATATTGGATGGATGGGGAATTGGCAACAAAGATAAGGCTGATATTATTCATAATGCTAACCTGCCATTTACAAGCAACCTTAACAAAACCGCAGCTACTGCACAATTATTAACATCCGGCGAAGATGTTGGCCTTCCTGCCGGGCAAATGGGTAATTCTGAAGTAGGACACCTCAACATTGGTGCCGGCAGAATAGTTTACCAGGACCTTGTAAAAATAAGCCAGGCAATTGAAGATGGCTCTTTTTTTGAAAATGAAGTAATTAATGAGGCATTCAATTATGCAAAAGCCAAATCAAAAAAAATACACCTTCTTGGCCTGGTTTCTAATGGTGGAGTACATTCCGCCATGGATCATCTTTTTGGTATTTGCGATGCCGCTAAAAATCATGGCTTTGATGATCTTTTTATTCACGCTTTTACTGACGGACGTGATACTGACCCAAGAAGTGGAGCAGGATTTATAAAAGAACTTGAGCAACACCTTAAAACCTCAAAAGGAAAAATTGCATCGGTTTGTGGAAGATACTATGCTATGGACAGGGATAAGCGCTGGGAAAGAATTAAGCAGGCTTATGATATGCTTGTTGATGGGAAAGGTGAAACATTTTTTAGTGCTGAACAAGCTATCCTTGACAGCTATGAAAATAAAACTACTGATGAGTTTATTAAACCTAAAGTCATTACAGATGAAAATAAAAAGCCGTTAGCTACCATTGATAAAGACGATGTAGTGATTTGCTTTAATTTTCGTACCGACAGGTTGCGTGAAATAACCAGCGTGCTTACCCAGAAAAACATGCCGGATTTTAACATGAAAACTCTTCCGTTGTATTATGTTACAATGACAAAGTATGATGAGTCTTTTAATAATGTAAGGGTGGTTTTTGAGAAAGATGACCTGAAAAATACTTTAGGAGAAATACTTGCATTAAATAATAAAACACAGCTTAGAATTGCGGAGACCGAAAAATATCCTCATGTTACTTTTTTCTTTAGCGGTGGGCGCGAAGAAATATTTAAAAATGAAAAAAGGATAATGATTCCTTCTCCAAAAGTGGCAACCTATGACATGCAGCCGTCAATGAGCGCACCGGAAGTAAAAGACAGTGTTGTTAAAGAGATTCAAAAAAGAATTCATGATTTTATTTGCCTGAATTTTGCTAATGCCGATATGGTAGGCCACACCGGTGTTTATGAAGCTATTAAAGAAGCTGTTGAAACAGTTGACAATTGCTTGCAGGAAGTAGTAAAAACTGCTGTAAATAACGATTATACAGTAATAATCACCTCAGATCATGGCAACGCTGAAAATGCCGTTAATGCTGATGGAACACCAAATACTGCACACTCAACAAACCCGGTACCATGCTGGTTGATAGATGAAAATAATAAATCAATGAATAATGGAAGGCTGTCGGATCTGGCACCAACAATCCTGAAAATCATGGGAATTAATGCACCTGAAGAAATGACAGGAAAAGCTTTGGTTTAACAAAAAAGGCTGATCTGTTTTTTATTTTTGACGTTACCTTTTTATAATCTTAAAAGTTTTAATTTTTCTGTTGCCATCAAGCACCTTCAAAAAATAAGTTGATGGAGGCAGATTTGTCATATCAATAGACGTAATAGCACCTTCAACTTTATCATTAGTAATAACGCGTCCGTTAAAGTCAATTAGCTGGTAACTCAGGTTTTCGCTATTATAACTTTCGACTTTCAATGAAAGATTTCCTGTTGTGGGATTTGGATAAGCCTGGCAAAAAACGGTAATATCTTCGGCTTCATCTATCCCAACTATTACAAATATTTCATAAGGTTGCTGAACACCTTCTGTAATAATACCATCCTGACTTTCCATTGTTGTATATGAAATCTGGCCAACGGAGTAGCTAACGGTTCCGCCATCGCCGGAACCCTCTCCACCGGAGGTAGTAATAACTTCCTGCGCTGAAATACTTAAAGCGGATACAAATAAAAAAACAGGAATAACAAACAAGGTTTTCATCGTTGTCCTCCTTTTATAAAAAATTGTCTATTAAACACTTGGTTTCATTTTTAACATTATAAAGGTACGCTATTTATTAATATGTATTAAAAATAATAAAATATTTTTTGTTGAAAATTTCAAATAAGTCAGCCCCATATTAGCTTATAGAAGCTTGTAACCTTTTTTAAATGAAAAACTTAGGATTTTTTGCAAATTTAAAACTTGTTATAATGGTTTAAAGAATTATTTTTGTGCAAAATTTTAAAATAATCAAACTAAAATAATTAACTAACATATTTAAATTTAAGAAGTTATGAGTAAAAATAAGAAAAATGTAATTATTATCGGTGCTGCCGGTAGAGATTTTCACAACTTTAATACTTATTACAGAAAAAATGACAACTACAATGTAGTAGCGTTTACTGCGGCTCAAATTCCTGATATTGACGGGCGCAAGTATCCTGCAGAGCTTGACGGAGAATTATATCCAGATGGGATTCCTATTTATTCACAGGATGAGTTGCCAAAACTGATTAAGGAGCTTGATGTTGACGTTTGTGCATTTTCTTACAGCGATGTTTCTTACCAGGAGGTAATGGCAATTGGTTCAATAGTAAATGCGGCCGGTGCAGATTTTATTCTAATAGGCCCTAAAGAAACGATGCTGAAAAGCACTAAGCCTGTAATAGCTGTTGGAGCTGTTCGCACGGGATGTGGCAAAAGCCAGACTTCAAGAAGAGTGATTGAAGTGCTTATGGAAATGGGGCTTAAAGTAGTAGCTGTCCGTCATCCAATGCCTTATGGCGATTTGGTAGCTCAGAAAGTACAGAGGTTTGCTGAGCTTGATGATCTTAAAAAGCACAAATGTACTATTGAAGAAATGGAAGAATATGAACCACACGTTATCCGTGGAAATGTTATCTATTCCGGTGTTGATTATGAAGCAATTCTTCGCGAAGCTGAAAAAGAAGCTGATATAATTCTTTGGGATGGCGGAAACAATGATTTCCCATTCTTCAAGCCTGATCTTATGATTACAGTAGTTGACCCACACAGGCCCGGGCACGAACTTAACTATTATCCCGGCGAAACTACTTTACGAATAGCTGATGTTGTTGTTATTAATAAAATTGACAGTGCATCACCTGAAGGAATTCAGGAACTACGTGAGAATATTGCAAAGGTAGCTCCTGATGCAAGAGTGGTTGACGCCGCCTCCCCTCTTACAGTTGATAAGCCTGAACTTATTAAAGGCAAAAAGGTATTAGTTGTTGAAGATGGCCCAACTCTTACTCACGGACACATGAAAATTGGAGCCGGAACAGTAGCCGCACAAAAATATGGCGCAGGCGAATTTGTTGACCCAAGGCCTTATGTTGTGGGGAAACTGGCAGATACATTTAAAACTTATCCTGAAATTGGTACTTTACTGCCGGCAATGGGCTATGGCGACCAGCAAATTGCTGACCTTGAAGCTACGATAAATAAAGTTGAGTGCGATACAGTAGTAATTGCCACTCCTATTGATTTGTCGAGAATTGTAAAAATTCAGAAACCAACTGCAAAAGTTGATTATGAACTTCAGGAAATTGGTTCACCTAACCTTTGTGAACTGGTACGTGATTTCCTTGAGTCTCAAAACATCAGCAAAAACAACAAGTGCAGTTGTTGTTAATAAATTAAAGGGGCTTTAGCCCCTTTTTTTTTGTCTAATATTTATATTTGCTTAACAATTACAAAACAAACATCAATGAAAAACAAAAGCCTTGTTTCTATTAATGACTACAGCAAAGAAGAACAGCTTAAAATTCTTGAAATTGCAAAAGGATTCGAAAAAAATCCTGTTCAGGATATTTTAAAAGACCATGTAATAGCTTCTTTGTTTTTTGAGCCATCTACTCGTACGCGCTTAAGTTTTGAAAGTGCAGTAAGCAGGCTTGGCGGAAAAATAATAGGATTTTCCGAAGCCTCAAACACCAGCGTTAAAAAAGGTGAATCTCTTAGAGATACCATTTTAACTATCGCTAATTATTCAGATCTTATAATCATGCGCAATCCTATTGAGGGAAGTGCACGCTTTGCATCTGAAATATCTCCAGTGCCAATAATTAATGCAGGAGACGGAGCTAACCAACACCCAACTCAAACATTGCTTGATTTGTATAGCATTATCAAAACCCAGGGGACTCTCGACAACTTACATGTTGCATTCGTAGGTGACTTAAAGTATGGCAGAACTGTACACTCTCTGGTTATTGCCTTATGTAACTACAATACTACTTTTCACCTTGTTTCTCCCTTAGAGCTAAAACTGCCAAGTTCTGTAAAAATGTACATCAAAGAAAGAAAGTTAGCATACCACCAATATACTGAACTGGAAGATGCTATTCCAAGTGCTGATGTACTGTATATGACCAGGATTCAAAAAGAAAGATTTAGTGATCCTTTAGAATTTGAAAGAATCAAAAACTCGTACATCCTTAGCAATAATATGCTTGATAACACTAAAGAAAACATAAAAGTTTTGCATCCGCTTCCAAGGGTAAATGAAATAAATATTAATGTTGACACAAACCCAAAAGCATATTATTTTGAACAGGCTCTTAACGGAGTATTTGTACGTCAGGCTCTGATGGCCTCAATATTAGGATTAAGCTAATTTTTTCGTTTTTTTAAAAAACTAAAAAACAATGAATGAATCAATAAAACAATTAAAAGTTTCTGCCATAGAAAATGGCACCGTAATAGATCACATACCTGCTCTGGCCGTATTCCAGGTTATCAGAATATTAAAGCTTGACAAGTTTGACAACATGGTATTATTTGGAACAAACCTTGAAAGCAAAAAATATGGCAAAAAAGGCATTATTAAAGTAAGTAATAAGTTTTTTGCTGATGAAGACCTAAACAAAATCTCCCTGGCAGCGCCGCACGCTACTATAATAGAGATACATGATTATAAAGTAACATCAAAAAAAGTAGTTGAAACTCCCGAGCAAATAAAGGGTATTGTAAAATGTTTTAACCCTAACTGTGTTACAAATCATGAACATGTGTCAGCAAGGTTTGATGTTCTTGATAAAGAAGATATCAGGTTAAAGTGTCATTACTGTGAAAAAATTACGGTAAAAAATAATATGGAATTTAAATAAATCAGCTTAGCTTCTTTGCTAATGATTTAATTTCTTTTTCAGGCGGGCTGTTATCATACAAGATACTATAAACAGCATCAACAATAGGCATTTTTACATGATATTTGTTGTTGATTTCTTTTATACATTTGGCAGCATAATACCCTTCTGCAACCATTTTCATCTCCATTTGTGTGGCTTTCACGCTATAACCTTTGCCAATCATTGCACCAAACATTCTGTTACGGCTATATTGGCTGTATGCTGTAACCAACAAATCGCCAAGATAAACGGAGTTGTTAATATCTCTTTCAAATGGATGAACTTTATTGAGAAAGATACGTATTTCCTTAATTGCACTACTTATCAAAACAGCCTGGAAGTTATCGCCATAGCCCAGGCTGTGACAAATCCCACTTGCTAAAGCCATAATGTTTTTTAATACCGGGGCATATTCTGTTCCGTAAATATCAGAAGATATTGTAGTGTAAATAAATCTGCCGGAAATTAATTCCGAAACCTCCTTCGCAATTACATTGTTTACTGATGATATAGTCAGGTATGTTAAACGCTCCCTGGCAACTTCTTCAGCATGGCTTGGGCCGCTTATTACAGCATAATTATTATATGGAACATTGAAATTTTTATTAAAATACTCGGTTATTACCGTATTATATTCCGGAATTATACCTTTAATAGCACTAATAATAATTTTATCTTCTAAGTCTGCTGAATTGAGGTGTTTTATGGTATTATGCAAGTATGCCGAAGGCACACAGAAAATAATGTAGTTGCTGTTTTCAATTGCTCTTTCAGGATTATTAAACAACTCTAATTTTGACATATTGAAATTTACAGAACTTAAATAAAATGGGTTATGCCCATATTCTTTTAAGTTTTTAATAATTTCTGGTTCGCGTATATACCAGTTTACTTTATTAATATTGTTGAGCAAAATTTTTACTATTGCACTTGCCCAACTTCCTGAACCAATAACAGCTACTTTAGAGTTTTGCATATTCTGTATTCTCTTAAAATTACAAAAATAAATAAAAATGACACTATTATACAGCCATAGCTTTCACATTGAAAGCAAATTACCTCCCTTCAACCACTATCACAATTTCACCTTTTGGTGGCTTAGAAATATAATGCTGTAATACGCCTTCAATATCTCCGCGAATATTCTCCTCATAAACCTTTGTAAGTTCCCGGCTGACAGACACTTTCCTGCTGCTTCCAAACGCTGTTGCAAAATCCTTTAATGTTTTTATAAGCCTGTGCGGAGATTCGTAAAATACCATAGTGCGGCTTTCTTCTTTCAAAAATTCAAGGCGGGTTTTTCTTCCTTTTTTTACCGGCAAAAAACCCTCAAAACAAAACTTATCAACAGGTATGCCGCTGTTAATCAATGCCGGCAAAAAAGCAGATGCTCCGGGGAGGCTTTCAATGCTGATGTTGTTTTTTATACATTCACGCACAATAAGAAATCCGGGATCTGAAACCCCGGGCATTCCTGCATCACTCACAAGGCCAACTTTCATGCCGAAATTTATTTTATTCACCAGCAAATCGAGTACTTTGTGTTCATTATGCTGATGGTATGAAGTCATTTTTACCTTAATATCATAATGCGATAATAAAATGCCTGTTTTTCTTGTATCCTCAGCCAGCAATAAATCAAGGCTTTTTAATACATTCACTGCCCGATATGTAATGTCTTCAAGATTCCCAATGGGAGTTGGAATAATATAAAGTTTTGACATGGCTTGATTAGTTGCTCATATACCTGCGTTGTACCAGGCTTGCAAATTTCTCAATTGTGGTAGCTGAACGTTGACCGTCCCATGAAAATGCTGTTGTGAGTTCATTTATATATTCAAATGCTTCATTTATATTTCCAAAGTTATTTAACTTATCAACAGCCTCATTATATGCTTGAATATTTCCATTAAATAATTCATTAATAAACAAAAACTTCTCATTAACACCTATTGCATCTTTAATGTTGGCAATGGACTTCTGTTGCATTTTTGCCCCGATGCTGTGATCTTCCTTTTCTCCGGAAATCTTATCGTGTAGTGAACTTTCTAAAGAAACAAGCTTTTCTCCTAATGCCTGATCACCATTTTCAAACTTATCAGCTATTCTTTTTGTTCTGTTTTCTTCTGCCGGCCCTGAATTTGCAGGTTCGTCCGCAGGTTGTTTTTCCTTATAACTGCCAGAATCAACAACACTGTGCTCTTTCTCTGCAGGTGCAGAATCCTCACTTGCTGTTTCAGGCTCCTTAACTTCACTTTCCTTTATTTTCAAATCTTTCTCATGATTCTGTTTCTCGCTGTATTCTGTTTCAGCTTTTTGGGTTTCTACAGGTTTATGCCCTGGCTCCTCCCCAGGCTCCTCACTTTCTGTAATCTCTTTTGGAGCAGCTTCTTTCTTTTTCTCATAAACTCCAATTCTTGATGGTTCTTCTTTCAGCCCTTCTGTAGTGCCTTGCTCTTCTGAAAGATTTGTTTCAAGATCTTTCCTCATCTGCGCATAAACATCATATAAGCTACGCATATCTTGCATTATTACGTCCAACTCAAGCAAACTTGCTTTTTCGTCTTTTTTGAGAAAGTCATTGTGCTCAACAATTTTTTCAAGTAATACAATTACCTTATCCTTCAAATCGGTATAGTCCATATTGTGCTAAAATTTAATATTATCAATTTATCACGAACAAAACATTAATTTATTGCTGCAATAAGTTGAAATCTTTTATCATAAAAATGAAAACTTAAGAGTTATCTTTTATAAATTTGTTTGAATTATTTTGTAAAGTTAAAAATAAAAGATAAACCATTAATTATGTTTCTTGAAAAAGACATAAACAATATAGGAAGGGGCTGGATTGAGGTAATTTGTGGCAGTATGTTTTCAGGGAAAACGGAAGAATTAATCAGGAGGTTAAAAAGAGCAAAGATTGCAAAACAGCGTGTTGAGATTTTTAAACCTGCTATTGATACAAGGTATGATGAAGAAAAGGTAGTATCACATGATGAAAATGAGATTATTTCTACTCCAGTGCCATCTTCTTCTAACATATTGTTAATGACCAATGATGTTGATGTTGTTGGGGTTGATGAGGCACAGTTTTTTGATTCAGAACTTCCACACGTGTGTAATGAGTTAGCTAATCAAGGTATTAGAGTTATTGTAGCGGGATTAGATATGGACTTTAAGGGAAAGCCTTTTGGCCCTATACCAGCTCTGCTGTCTATGGCAGAATATATTACAAAAGTACACGCTATTTGTGTTAAATGTGGCGGGTTAGCTAATTTTTCAAACAGAAAAATTGCAAGCGACAAGCTTGTTGTATTAGGCGAAACAGAATCTTACGAACCACTTTGCAGAAGTTGCTATTTTTGATTAGGAGAATATAATCAGCATATAAACCAAATACAAAAAATATGAAAATAAAAGGAATTGCTGTAAAAACAACTCCGGATTTTGTGAGGACAAAACATGGGGACAACTATAACAAGTGGCTAAACTCATTGCCGGAAGAATCAAGGAATATTATTTTAAGTGGAGTATATGCAACTAACTGGTATCCTTTAACGGAGGCTGTTATTATTCCTACGCAAAAAGTTGGTGACATTTTCTACGAAGGCGACCATGTTGAAGCAGCTAAAGATCTCGGGCGTTTCAGCTCGGAAGTTGCATTAAAAGGTATTTATAAACTTTTTATTAAGGTAAGTAGCCCCCATTTTGTTTTAAGCAGGGCAAGCAGCATTTTTAGTGCTTATTATGACCCTTCAGAAATTGACGTGCTCGAAAAAAAAGATAAAAAAGCGGTTCTGAGATTTTCCGGATTTGATGAAAAAGACAAACTTATTATTTACAGAATATCCGGATGGATAGAAAAAACTCTTGATATTACGCTAAAAAAAGCAATTAACATTGATGTCAGCAGCAAGGTGGTAGATTCAAAATGTATTTTTAACATGACAATATTGTGGGAGTAATAAAACATTTTCAAAATCGTTAAGCTAAAAAACTTTTTAAAGACTTGATTACAAAAGAAACCATAAATCTTATTTTTGATTCTGCAAAAATTGAAGAGGTGGTTGGGGAGTTTGTGAATCTTAAAAAAAGAGGAGCAAACTTTACCGGCCTATGCCCTTTCCATGATGAAAAAACTCCGTCATTCTCTGTTTCTGCATCGAAAGGTATTTATAAATGCTTTGGATGTGGGAAAGGCGGGAATGCTGTTAATTTTTTAATGGAGCATGAAAACTATTCTTATCCTGAAGCACTAAAATACCTTGCAAAAAAATACAACATTGAAGTTGAAGAAACTGAGCCGGACCCTGAAGAACAACAAAGCATAGATGAAAAAGAGGCTTTATTTAACATTACTGCATTTGCACAAAAATATTTTAACGAGGTTTTACTTGACTCGGAGGAAGGAAAGGCAATAGGCCTTTCTTACTTTAAAGAAAGAGGATATACAGTTGATATTTTGAAAAAATTTGGACTGGGTTATTGCCTGAATAAATGGGATGACTTTTCAAGGCATGCTATGAAAAACGGATATGACAAGGAACTGCTTATAGAATCAAGCCTTTCCAAGTCGAAAGACGGAAGCACTTATGATACATTCCGTGGCAGGGTAATATTTCCAATTCATAACCTCAGCGGAAGGGTATTAGGCTTTGGGGCACGTATTATCAAATCAGAAAAAAACAAACCAAAATATCTTAACACTGCAGAATCAAATATTTACCAGAAAAGCAAAGCGTTATATGGCTTATACTTTGCAAAATCTGCAATTGTAAAAGAAGACAACTGCTTCCTGGTTGAAGGATATACTGATGTAATATCATTACATCAGGCAGGAATTGAAAATGTGATATCATCATCAGGCACTTCACTTACTATTGAACAGATAAGGTTAATAAGGCGCTATACTAACAACATAACGTTATTGTTTGACTCTGATGCAGCCGGTGTTAAAGCAGCATTTAGGAGTATTGACATGGTGCTTGAAGAAGGGCTGAATGTTAAGATTATACTTTTCCCGGAAGAAGAAGACCCTGACTCCTATGCGCAAAAACACAGGCCTGCTGAAACTAAAAACTTTTTACAGAAAAATGCCGTTGACTTTATTACTTTTAAAGCAAGGCTTTTATATGACGAAACAAAAGATGACCCAATAAAAAAAGCGAGCCTGATTAAGGAAATTGCTAATACTATTTCTCTTATCCCTGACCCGATTATAAGAACTTTATACGTGCAAAAGTGTGCCGGCCTTGTTAGTATAGAAGAGAAAATTCTCTTCATGGAAATTAACAAGCTGAGAAGAAAAAAAAGCAAGGATAAAGCAATTACGGAAATAAAAGAAGAGCAGGAAAGCGAACTTGAAGAAATTTTAAGCGAAAAACAATTAAAACCTGTAGAATCATCAGATTACCAGGAAAAAGAATTGCTTAGAGCCCTTATACAATACGGCAATGAAGAAATCTCATTTGTTGTAAAAGATGAAAACGACAAAGATGTTGAGAAAATAGTTAAAGTAATGGATTTTTTAATTGATGAAATTTTGATTGACGAAATTGAATTTGAAAATAAAAGCTGTCAGAGTGTCTTTGAAGAAATTGTAGATTTAAGAGAAAAAAATGCCTTTGACTTTGAACAGCACTTTTTGCATCATACAAACGAGGAGAAAAAGAAATTTGCAATAGATATTACAACTACTCCATATACAGTAAGTGACAACTGGGAAAAAGTTCATTCCATTTTTATACTAAGAGAAAAAGACAATATTAAACAAAACGTAGAAAGAATTTTATATTCTTTCAAGCTAAAAAAACTTGAAAAAATTTTGGCAGACAATCAGGAAACTCTAAAAAACACCTCGGACATTGAGGAAACAATGAACTGTGTTGCCAAAGACAACAAGTTAAAAAAAATAAGGACACTTATTGCAAAGAAATTATCACGCGTAGTAACTAAATAAAAGGATTAAAAAACATGAGTAAAAAGAAGTATAAAGTTGGCTTGGTTTTAAGTGGTGGTGGCACGAGAGGTTTTGCTCACCTTGGAGTTATTCAGGCTCTGCATGAAAATAACATTTATCCCGAAATTATTTCAGGGGTGAGTGCCGGGGCTATTGTAGGAGCTCTTTACGCCGACGGAAAACAGCCGGAAGAAATTCTTAAGTTGCTGGCCGGGAAAAAACTGCATTACTATTTAAAACTTTTTGTGCCAAGGCAGGGTTTGGTAAAAATGTCAGGATTTGTAAAAACATTAAGGAAAACATTATCAGTAAAAACTTTTGAAGAACTTAAAAAGCCATTGTTAGTATATGCTGTAAATATTAATAAAGGCAAATATGTGTGTTTTGACAAAGGTGATATTGTTGATGCCGTTACTGCATCTTCTTCTATCCCGGTTGTATTTCCACCGGTAAAAATAAATAATGAATATTACCTTGATGGTGGAATCATAAATAACTTTCCGGTAATGCCACTAATTGGCATTTGTGAAAAAATAATTGGCGTAAATTTAAACCCTATTGGTGAAACTGATGAAATTAAAAACATCAGACAAATTGCCGAGCGGGCATTTCATATATCTTTGAAAAGCCACACTATAGGATTAAAAGAAAAATGTGATTTGTATATTGAACCATCAAACCTTGAAAAATTTAGTTTACTAAATCTAAACAAAGCAAATAAAGCTTTTGATGTTGGATATGAGGAAACAATAAAATCTCTTGAGAAAAAAAACTTTAAATTATAATAGCTGCCTTAAGTTTGTCTAATAAGTATACAGTGAACTAATACTCCCGGTTAAGCAAATCTTTGGCAAGCATTCTTAGAGGGGTTTTTGATTCACTCTTCACACTTATTTTGCCCAGGTATAAGAGAGCTTTATCAAAATAGTAGTTTATTTTTTCAACCGAAAGTTTGTCAATGTTTAAGTTGTTATAAATGTTTTTTACAGAGCTTATTTTTTCTTTATTATTATTTGTTTTGTTTGAATATAAATCCAGTAGGCTTTTTTTCTGATTTTCGTTAGCTATTTCTAATGCTTTAATATATAGCCATGTTTTTTTGTTAGCAATAATATCACCGCCTGTTTTTTTTCCAAATAATTCTTCATTTGCATATACATCAAGCCTGTCATCTTGTATTTGAAAAGCTAAGCCTATCATTTCGCCAAATTTATACAAGTTAAACAGGTCTTCTTCATTGGCTTTTTGTGAAATCAGTCCGCCAATTTTAAGGCAGTTGGCAGGCAAAACAGCCGTTTTGAGCCTGATCATATTAAGATAATCGCTTTCGCTAACGTCATTTTTCTCTTCAAAATCAAGGTCGTATTGCTGTCCTTCGCAAACTTCTATTATAGTGTTGTTAAAAACCGTAAGAACCTCTTTAAGGCATTCTGCGGGAACCTTCATCATATAACTGTAAGCTACAGCCAGCATTGCATCTCCTGAAAGAATTGCTGCATTTGTTCCCCATTTTTTAAATACACTAGGTTGTCCTCGCCTGATAGGCGCCTCATCCATAATATCATCATGCATTAAAGTAAAATTGTGCAAAAGCTCAAGGCCTATTGCTGCATTTACAGCGTTCTCAATATTTCCTGAAAAAAGATCACAGCCAAGCAGTGTCATCTGCGGACGAATCCTTTTGCCTCCGTTTTTTAAACAATAATCAACAGGTTCATAAAGGCTGCGAGGTTCTTTTATTAACTTAACTGATTTGATTTTCTCTGTAATCAGATCAAGTATTTTACTGGTATTATTGTTCATAAAATAAATATTAATTACAAGAACTTTTATGGCAAGATAAATTCAGGGCGTTCTATTACTTTCTTAATACCGGTTTTAAGTGATGTTATTTTTCTGTTTAGCAGCTTGTTCATTTTTGTTGTATCAGGATAGCGGCGATGCATATCTCCTTCAATAAGTGGTGGCTTAAAAGCAATCTTTGATTTACTCCCTGTTATTTCAATAACAATTTTTGCAAGGTCAATAATTGGTACTTCAATATCAGACCCTATATTTAGAACATCATTTACATATTCATTTTTATACAATGCAGCAACACATGCATCAATATTGTCATCTATATAGCAAAATGTTCTGGTTTGATTGCCATCTCCATATATTGGAATATCTTCATTTAGCAGTGCATGGCTAATAAATTTAGACATAACAAAGTCTGTACTTTGCTTTGGCCCGTACGTATTAAAAAACCTGAATATTGTAAAATCCAATCCAAATTCTTTTTTATATGATCGCAGGTATGCCTCTCCAACGTTTTTCACCACAGCATAAGGAATCCTTGAATTTAAGGGAGTAGTTTCTTCGTTTTGAGGTAAATCAACCGGCTCACCATAGACTTCGGAAGATGAAGCAAAAAACACCCTTTTTACGCCTGAGTTTTTACATAGGTCAAATATATGCTCTATCCCATATAAATCTTTTAATACTTTTATGGGGTTTGCTTGCGTGGCATTAACACCAACAAAAGCAGCGTAATGAAAAACATAATCAAACTTGTTTGCAAGCATTACTTCAGCAATATCCCTGTAATCATTAACATCACACTTAATAAAACTCCAGTTGTCTTTTGGTTTTTGAGGCAACTTTTCAAGGCTGCCGCTTAATAAATTATCTACAATTACTACATAGTTATCAGGGTTTTCAATAAGTTTTTCAGCTAAGCAACTTCCAATAAAGCCCGCTCCCCCGGTAATTAATATTTTCGTCCTTTTTTTCATCTGCAATAGAGTGTTTTTAATAAAAGAAATTAATACCTATTCCTTTTATAGTATTAGAATTTCACCACAAAGTTATAATAATTCTATAAAAATTTTGGGATTATGGGTATTCTTGCCGCTATAAAGTGTTTTTATTAATAATTGAAGTAGTTTCTTTCTTTTTACTTATTGTCAATGTATTACTTTTGTAACAATAAAAAATATCTTAGCTGAAATAACAGCATACGTTTTATAAAGCAAACAAAAAATAATGTTTGTTGTTTTTGTTATACAACAGCTTATACAAATTAAAGCTTTTGTAATTGTTACTTAAATAGAGCATCATTAAATTTTAAAAACCTGTAATAATGAAATTAAAACATAAATTTTTATTTGCATTAATTGCCATTACAATTTTTTCATCATGTAGTGGCAATAAAAGTGAAAGAAATAGCTTGCCAAAACCCAAAAATATTATTGTTTTTATTGGAGATGGCATGGGATATAATCATATTCTTGCAGCAAATTATTTCGAGCATGGCATGGCTAATGCACAAGCATATGAGCAGCAGGATTGGGTTAGCTTAGCCATGGCTACATATAGTTCTGTAATTAGTATTTCAAATGGAGATACAGTATTTTCAGGCGGGTATAACCCAAGAGAAGCATGGGAAAACCCTGCTTATATTATCAAAGATTATACTGACAGCGGAGCTGGTGCTACAGCAATTTCAACAGGGGAAAAAACCTTTAATAACTCAATAGGAATTGGTGTTTGGGGTGACACCCTTGTGCACATTAGCTCAATAGCAAAAAACAAAGGAAAAAGCATTGGTGTTGTTGCCAATGTGCCATTCAGCCACGCCACACCGGCAGGATTTTTAGCACACAACTCAAACCGAAGCAATTACGAAGAAATAACAAAGTATCTTTTATTTGAAACAAAGGCAGATTTAATTATTGGCACAGGCAATCCCGGATATAATTGCAATGCAGAAGTCTCAGAAGGCGACCCAAAATTTGTAGGAGGGCCAAAACTTTGGGAAAAACTTATGGAGAACCAAAGCAGAATAGAATTCACGATAAATGACAAAACCTATGCTGTAAAAGATGCCACAGGCAACGGGAAACCCGACCCATGGCATTTATTACAATCCTATGAAGAGTTTTTATCTTTGAGTAAAAACCCGCCTTCCGGAAGGATACTCGGGGTGCCAAAAATATACAGCACTTTGCAGTCGGAAAGAGATATAAGTGACGATGAAATACTTCCCTACTCTACTCCCCTTAATACTAACATACCTACTCTTGAAGAGATGGCCAAGGGAGCAATTAGCTTTTTGTCTCAAAATGAAAATGGATTTTTTATTATGATTGAAGGTGGGGCTATTGACTGGGCCAGTCATAGTAACAATTCTGCCAGGGTTATTGAAGAGCAAATTGATTTTAACAACTCTGTTGCTGCAGCTGTTGAATGGGTTGAGAAATATAGCAACTGGGATGAAACACTTATTATTGTTACCAGCGATCATGAATGCGGATATCTCACAGGGCCTTCTCATCCGGAGGTATTAAATTCTCCTGTAAAGAATAATGGAAAGGGAAATCTGCCATCTATGAAATGGAATTACGACAGCCATACTAATCAATTGGTTCCCTTTTATGCTAAAGGAGCAGGTGCTGAACTTTTTTACATATTTGCAGATGAAAATGACCCAATAAGAGGCCCTTTCATTCAAAACTCTGAAATTGCACAACTTATATATCTACTTTGGAAGCAATAAGAAACCTGTCTCTTCTTTTCTAAAGCTGGTAAAGCTGCTCTTTTAGTAAGATATAAAAAAGTCTTTCCGGCTTCGGAATTACTCTGTCTGGCACTTTATATTTACTGCCTTGATTCTCTTTGGTTGAATGAAATACCTTTGTGGGAAGAGCCATTTAGTTCTTTAATAATGCTATTTGCCAGCTTTTTCTCAACTTCAACAGCAAAAGCACGTTTAAAAATCTCTATTTGCCCTATTTCTGAATTACGTGCACCAGGTGCACCAACGCATAGCTTAATGATTTCAAGCTTTGTTATATTTTTACCCTTACCAACGTTGAACAATATCCTTGACATATTTTTCCCGCTTCCTTTTCCATTTCTTTTCCTGTTTTCAGGCTTTGAGCGCTCTCTTCTTTTTGAAGGCTTTTCAGAAACATTTAAATCAGGAGCATTTTTATAATAATCCAAAATACGGTTAAACTCCAATGAAACAAATCTTTCTATGATTTCTTCTTTTGAAAGATCTTTCAATAAATCATTTGCCTCTGCCATATAATCATGTAACTGGTTGTGGCCAACCGGTGAATTTTTCAATTTGTCAATTAACTTCACTAATTGTCTCTCACAAATCTCCTTTTTGCCGGGTATAAGCTTGTTTTCAAACTTTTTATTAATTACTCTTTCCAGTTGGAAAATCTTGTTTTTTTCTCTCTGGCTTATGATAGAAACGGCTACCCCCTCTTTTCCGGCTCTGCCTGTTCTTCCGGTGCGATGAGTATAAACTTCAGGGTCATCAGGCAAGTTGAAGTTAATCACATGTGTGAGGTTGTTTACATCAAGGCCTCTTGCCGCAACATCTGTAGCAACAAGTATCCTGATGTTTTTTTCTCTGAATTTCTGCATAACATAATCTCTCTGAGCCTGGGAAAGGTCTCCGTGTAATGCTTCTGAATTATATCCATCACCCATAAGTTTTGAAGCCACATCTTTAGTTTCAATACGTGTACGGCAAAAAACTATACCATATATTTCCGGATAATAGTCAACAACTCTTTTCAGGGCATTATACCTGTCTCTTGACTGCACTGTGTGATAAATGTGAGAAAGGTTTTCTGCTACCGAGTTTTTTTTGCCGATAGTAATTTCCAAAGGCGATTGCATATAATTTTTTGTAATTGACAATATTCCGGGAGCCATCGTAGCTGAAAAAAGAAGTGTGTTTTTGTTAACCGGGGTATGTTCAAGTATAGCGTCAACATCTTCACGAAATCCCATTTTTAGCATTTCATCAGCTTCATCCAATACAAGCGTGGATACTTTTGACAGGTCAATTTTCTTTCTTCTGATTATATCATAAATACGACCTGGTGTTGCTACAATAACATTAGCTCCGTTTTTCAAGGCAGATATTTGTTTGTCAATTGCTGCACCACCATAAACTGCAGCTATTTTTATGCCGTCAATATATCTGCTAAAAGACTCCATATCGCGGGCTATTTGCAAACAAAGTTCTCGTGTTGGGCTTAATACCAGGATTTGCGGATAAGCTGCTTTCGTGTCAATTTGTTCAAGAGAAGGCAAGCCAAATGCAGCAGTTTTACCTGTTCCTGTTTGAGCCAGCCCGATAATATCTTGTTTTTTTTCTAATAATGCCGGAATTACTTTTTCCTGTATAGGAGTTGCGTTTTCAAATCCAAGGCTTTTAATGCCTTTCATAATTTCAGGAGAAAGCCCCATTTCTTTAAATAACATTTTTAATAGTTTTAAGGCCTCTCTGAATCATTGTTTTTGTTGATATCAGGTCAACCTGTTTATAAATATTTCAACAGAACGTTTGACTGCTCTTTTGTTGTACAAACAATTCTTTGGAGCAGTTGAAGTGTGATGCAACCAATAAAAAAACAGGCTTATTTGTTCTTAATGGAGGGATCTTTCAAACAATTCTCTTAAAAAACCGGCGCAAAAGTAATCATTATTATTTAATAAGTGCAGAAAAATCTTAAATAATCACTATTGTCCTCATTAAAAACCCATGTATGCCCTGTCATTTCGAATGTTTAGGCCCGGGTTTTGGGCCGTCGATGTGGAATTACAATTAGTGTTTTTCTTGTTTAGCCAATGCTGTTGATAACCTGATTTTTTCTGTTTTTGTTAAATCAAATGGTTTTGGGACAGGTCAAGCCCTGTTATGCGACATTTACAATGCGTGTCCACTTGGAATGTAGTTCAAGCCGGGGGTAAGTCGGACAGGGCTTGACCTGTCTTTAAAAAACAGCTTTTACACCATGAACAAAGCATTTTGAA
>PWND01000270.1 GCA_003557965.1 Bacteroidales bacterium
AGCGGTAATGTGCGGTCGTTGCGCAGGTTGCCTATAAATATCGCCTTAGCTTCAATCTCTGAAACCTCAAAAAGCGAGCTGTTAAGGTATGGCACTTTGCTAAACTCTTTTCTGGCAGACTCTTCGCGCTCCTCATTTGTCTTTGCCAGAACGTTGAAAAACAGGTTGCCCAGCCCGCCGAAGAATTTGATCTTTTCAATATTAAGAAACTCGTATGACTTGTCACCATTGTGATATTTCAGAAGCTGTGCTTCCATCAGCTTAAGGAAAAGTATGCGGTTGATCCATGTGATGCAGAGTTCCAGCCCGATGTTAAACAGGCGTTCCTCTTGGTTGTCGCCAAACTGGATGGGGTTATCCATATAGCTGATCTTGTCAAGCATGTCAACCTGGTCAATGGCATTTTCCAGCAGTGAGCCCTTATTTCGTTCTTTTGGTTGCTTCCTTTCAATAAGTTTCTTGTTGCCCTTTTTGTTTTCGGTAAGTCCGATAATGTGCAGCAGTTCGGTATAGAAGTCTTTGTTGAGAGTGTTGCTGTCGTTGGTAAATGGCAGCTTCAAAAGGTGCTGCGGAGAGAAGGTCTTGTAAAGGGCTATGAGTTTAGTATCTTCTCCTCTCTTGAGTGAAGAATAATAAATCCTGATATCAAAATGAGTAAAGCTGATCTCGGTTTTTATATTGGCGATAAAAGGTTCTGCAATTTCTTTGTAGAAGAAGTCGGTTGTTTTTCCGGCTTTGCGCCCTTCGGCAAACTCTGTATAATCTTTAACGAATGCTTTGTTGCCGGCAAAGAGTTTTTCAAAAAGCTGTACGTCGAAAATGAACCATTCGTAAAGATTGGTGGCGATAAGATGTTTGAGGTCGGTGTTTTTGTTTGTTATGCGCTCACGCATATAGTACAGCACCAGCTCATGAAAAGCCTTGGTGTTGATGTTATCGGCACGAAGCATCTCAGCTTTGTTAGCCGGCTTTTTAGTTTCTACAATAACGCCGACAGGGCTCTTTGCATCTTTGCCGTTGTGTATCACAAGGTCATTGCGATCCTTGGTGTTAATGAAAAACTCCGGCGAATACCATGTTTCGCGCAAAAATCTCGACACCAGATTTTTGTGATACTCTTCAGATTCTTTCTCATTGACATGCCCAAGCATATTGTTGAGGTTTGCCTTGAAGCAGTCAATCTGCTTCCTTTCCGGCTTGAGCTTCAGAAAGGCTTTGTTAAGTGCTTTCTTAGGAGAATGTATGTGGAGCTTCATGCTTTATTTATGATGATGGTGTAAAAAATATCTTGCAAGATAAGAAAAATAAGTTAATAGTTAATGTTTGATTGGTGATTAGTGGCTAGTGATTAGTGACTGGTAACTAGTGATTAGTTGATTTCGGATTTCGGATATGAGATTTCGGATTTTTTTAACCACAGTGTTACACATCTTGTCCCGCCTTTGCGGGAGAGTTCTGCACAGTGTTTCACATAGAGACTTTTACCTTTCAGCTTTCACCTTTGAGCTTTCACCTTTCACCTTTCACCTTTGAGCTTTTTCAGTCTCAACGACTCAACGACTCAACAAAAAAATAGAACACAGATGCTTCGACTTTGCTTAGCTCAAGTCGCTCGGATTGCGAGTAAAAAAAAAAGCCCAATCAGCAAGAACTAATGGGCTTTGATTTTTTCTTAAGACAGCACACTAACAATCTTCCATTGCTTTAAAATATGCTTCAAGGAATTTTTTTGCAGCATCTTCATCATCTTCGTCGTACCTGCCATCCATTTCTTTTTCAAACTCTACCATTCTTTTTTCAAGCTTTTCTATGGCTTCTTGTACATCTTCACCATCCATTTGTTTTTGAATTAGTTCTTGCATTTCGCAATACATTTCACCTGCTTTTTTTCCATCTCTTTCAGGAGAACTGCATGCAGATGCAATAAATAAAGCAAGCATTAGTACACTTAATACTGTCATTAATTTTTTCATAATTATTTTATTTAAATTATCTCCTACTCGTAAGGCTTTTCGGAATCCGCCCTTGTATTTTATAATACAAGTTGGTTTTTCAAATAAATAATTTTTGGCAAAATACTTATGTAAATAAATTACAAAAATATAAATATTTGTTAATCTTTTACATTTTTTTACTATAAGTCTTCCTCATATTAGGATAATTGTTTTCTGCTTAATGAGAAAGGTTGCCAAAAAAAAATAATCTTGCAAATTACAATTCAAAAATAAACAGAGTTATATAGATATAAGCAACAAATATTGTTTAATATATTAACGATATCAATAAAGTTATTAACAAGGATTGATTAGAGTGGTAACATAAAATGTTTATTTATAGAATAGGGTAGTAATATAGTGAACAACCTCATCGGAATGCGAGAACTCACCGGAATGTCCCCGGCGTAATATTTTAGTCTTAGTGTCAGTATGCATTAATTTTGAGTACTCAATTAATGTCATTATTGGGCCATAGCCACACACACTTATGTTGTTTTTTTTAATTACTTCATAAACACCTTTTGCATCAAGGGCGTTTATTTTTTCACAAACAAGGTCATCGAACTTGTATCCTTCTTCCGGGCTAACATAGTGAGAATAATCACTGGAGGCAATAATAATTATATTTTTATTTGTTGCTTTCACAGCATTAGCAATTTTTTTTGCAAGTGATAATGCATTTTTATGTGATTGATCACTCATGCTCACTGGAGCAATTAATATATCATTTGAAATAAAATACTGAAGAAAAGGCAACATTACTTCCGCTGAGTGCTCATTTAGTTGTGATTCGTAATTGTATGGCAGTTCAAGGTTATGATAAAAATCATGGTCGATGTTTAGTAATCCAAGAGGCGTTTCCCATTGTAAATGTGAATCAATATCCATACTATCTTCAACACCCCTATGATTTGGGTTTATAATTACAACAGTATCTAATTTGTCTTTTCTCTCTTTGAGCAAGCTAAAGAAATGTACGGCATGATATCCTGAATATACATAACCTGCATGAGGCACGATGGCTCCAATAATGTCCTTTTTCGAATAAGACTTATCAATATTATCACTTTCTTTTAACTCTAAAGAGTTAATCATCTCTGATAATTCTGCTTTGCCTGCAGGGTAAAAAAGCCCTGCAACTACCGGCTTTCTGCTTTTATTTTTCATTTTTTTTAATATACCAAATATTGGAGCCAAACACTCCATCATCATCAACAAGTACGTGAACAAAATACAAAAGTTTTCCGTCGGCTGTAAGCGATGGTTCACCTACGTAGCCTGTAATAACCATTTCCGGTTCACTCCAGTTTGTGCCGTTGTAGTAAGAGCGATAGATACTTGAAGGGCCGTCTCTTTGAGAAACAAAGTACATAATATTTGGTTCGTTGGCTGCAAAACCCGGCTGCCCTTCCCAACTCTCTGAATTGACCGGAGCTCCGAGATTTACAGGGTCCGACCATGTTCCATCAATATTTTCTGAAACCCAAATATCAGGTCCTCCTAAGCCTCCC
>PWND01000335.1 GCA_003557965.1 Bacteroidales bacterium
AACAAGGAAATCGATTACAAGCTGGATCTGCATTACTTTGGCGCACGCTATTATACCGCGGATTTCCCGAGGTTTATCTCCCCCGATCCGGTTAGTGGTCGCCTGATGAATCCGATTAGCTGGAATCGATATTTGTATTGTGCAAATGATCCGATTAATTACATTGATCCGGACGGATTAGCAGCAGTTTACTTTATGTACTCACAATACATGACTGAAAAACAGTATAAACGATTTCGTTCTGGTGCTATTTGGGGCGTAGAAACACGAGCAAAGCTTTTATATGGCAGAGATAATGTTGCTGTTAACACATCGGCAACAGCCTTTGAAATTAGATTGGCTCTACAAGATCAGGAAGCAGAATTTGTTTACATATTTGGACATGGCGCAGATGGAATTGCAGTTCCAGAAAATAATTATGCCGATGAAAAAACTATCAAACTGGATGATATGAAGAGCATTTCAACAAGTTTAAAGAGAATCTATTTTGGTGTATGCCATATGGGCAAGTACGACTACGAGGATGAAGCACAAAAAGTTAACCCAAACGTATCTGTCCGAACTTTCGATGAATATGTTGGCACAGACGTAATTTACTGGGAGCTAATATTAACGGAATCCTTTTTTCTCACTTGGGGCAGGTTTTTCGGAAACAACCAGTCATCTGATGAATAGAGAGTTACATCTTATCAGACAAACTATATTTTATCGGTCATCACATTTTTGGAATGCAAGCAGAGGTTCGATGTTTGAACAGAATCATCTTGAAAGACTATCAAATTGAAGGGTGGTCGACATGTCAAAGTTAATCACAAAGCGACTTGTTATTCTTGTCGGACTGCTATTTGTGTCACTAACAACTTTTTTTGTTTTGCCAAGCATTCTATGTCCTGGAAGAGACAAATCATATCGGGAATGGCATCGGGAATGGCAAGTGAAAGTTTCAGATTACACTAACTGTAGTTACTTGGAATTGTTTTATGAGACGCAACTAAAATTTCACGAACACTATGGACATTATGCCGAGTTACAAGATCTGCGGATTATATATGTTAGAGATGTAAGACCTTTGCCACGAAAAAGGGTATTTTCCACAGGGCAGGACTACCTCGAATATATCACTAGCCGTGATCGAACTACAGAATTTGAAATTGACAGTGCAGGCTATCGTCTGTTTTTATTGAGTGAAGACAAGGATTATAATTCATTTTTACTCACTTCTGATGGAAAGATTCGAAAGCATCATGAACCCAGTCTCAATATTGATGATTATCAGGAACTGGTAATTGATCTTTCAGCAACAACCGTCAAAGACCATTTTCAACCCCAATATAATTAGACAATACAACCCACACCAACGGTCTTTTTAAAATAGTCTTCTCAACGGCGCAGAATGTGCGGATTTCAAATGTTGAAGAGCGAACAAAAGCACAGTTTGAAGAATGAAAGTATTTCAAATTCGAAAAACAAACTGATAAAAAGAGTAACTTCCTGAAACATCCACTGCAGGCACTTAAAGCATTCACAGCCTTTCTCTGCACTACAATAATATTGCCATAACAAACGGGTGGGGGCTCGAAACGCAAAAACCATTTCAAATAGCAGAGTCACCCATACCTGGTACCCCCACAAATTTTTCTATATTTTTTTGCCTCGCGTGTGAAGGCTTTCTGATGGTTCTACCTGATAATTTGCCGGGGGATCATATTTGACTGATTGGGCGGAATATTTTAAGCTTTTGATACAAATACCCGGAGATTATTCATGCACCCACAACTGCTTGCCATCATCATCAGAGTTGCTGCTCGTGATATTATGGGGTGGTTGCGGGGTGTGTAACAAATATATGACGAATCAAGGTCTTTAGGACGGCATTTACGGTTCAATGCCGACAATAACAAGAGGAACTGCTGGAACACCGCGACCTTGCCTTACAACATTATAAAGCTCACCTTCGTAATATGATACTCCAGAACTCATCTGTGATTGCAACGATTTCATAGGAAGAATTTCAATACCAACATCGATTTGATCACCAATGTAAAAAGCCAAATGCTTGACAAACAAATCATATGCTACAAAAGAATACTTACCAAATTGCACTTCGATTGCTACTCTGTTTTTAACGAAATCTGTTTGGTTGTAACTATAAATCGGACTTTCGCCAGAATTTTCAATCTCGGTTTTTTGATCTGCAGACGACATTGTCAAAGTTTTTCTTATCAGTTTTTCATTTTTTGTAACCCAATAACTGACTCGACTTTCTGTCCATGCAAGAACTGTCAGTTTGTCTTTGAATGAATTATTCATGTCTATCGGACTGTAGAGCAACTGTCCCTTTTTGGTTTTCTCTTTTGATACCTTTGTTTTGCATGTTTCTGCATCAATTTCTGAAATTACCAACTCTATTTCTTTCCACAAATCCGGTTTGTGCACAAGCAGAAACTCAAACCCGTTTAGATGTGAATACTTTTCAACAATTTTCATTTACAACCTCATATTTTCGGTTTCCTTCAAAAAGTGATTGCTGTGTTCGTTGATGACACATTTCTTTTTCATAATTCAGGTTTTCTCCAGGATCATCAGGATCATAAACAGGCTTATGCATTGGCCTGACTCTCAGAGTTCCATTATAAGCAGCCTTTGTTCGTTCAATTGCTATGGAATAGTATTCTTTCACTATTTCGCAGCCAATGCCTTTTCTATTGTTTTTGACAGCAGCAGCAGTGGTTGAACCAACACCCAAAAAAGGATCAAAAACATATTCACTCTTATTTGTCATTGAAAGAACCAATCTTTCAATCAACTCTATAGGGAACTGGCAAGGATGATTTGTTTTTTCAACGTGATTACTTTTAACATTCGGAATTTCCCATATGTCACTGGGGTTTTTTCCTAAAGGATTACATGATAATTCACCACGTTTCTGACCTTTGAAATGTTTTTTATTGGGATATTTTTGCGGCACTCTTACTGCATCCAGATTGAATGTGTAATTATCGCTTTTTGTAAACCATAAGATGGTTTCGTATCTGCCTGAAAATCTTTTAGATGCATGAAGTCCATGACCAAAATGCCAAATGATCCTGTTGCGCAGTTTAAGCTTATGCTTTGAAAATATGGGGAACAACAATACGTCTAATGGCACTATTTCGCCATTATTAACAAAATTCCCGACTTGCCAGCAAATACTGCCTTCTATAGACACTGTTCTTACACACTCATCAATAATTTTTTCCTGATTTTTATAATACTGATCCAGGTCTATTTTTTTTTCGTATTCTTTGCCAATGTTATATGGTGGCGATGTTACTACCAGCTTAACAGATTTTGATGGGATTTGTTTAACGAAGTCATAACATGATCCATTGTATATTATCGCATCAGCATCTTTTGAATACTTTTCTGAAATACTAATCATGGGCTCCTCGCTCTTCGTATTCAGACGTGAACGTCGCGCTTCTCTGGCACGACATTATTGTAACAGTACTTTTCTTTTTC
>PWND01000240.1 GCA_003557965.1 Bacteroidales bacterium
AAAACAAAAACCACACAAATAAAAATGGGTTACAACCAATATATTGAATGTGGCCCGGGTGACAGCCTGAAAAGAATATCCAGGTTTATTAATTGCAACCACAAGATCTATAATTTATCTGCACTAATAAAATAGGTTCTTATGAATTTTCAATAATGTAATCACCCATTTTCTTATCAACTTTGCTTATATGAGTAAAAAGCCAATCCTTTAGAAATTTAAAAGTTTCAATAGTAACAAACTTCTCTCCTTGTGATGCTTTTTCAGATAGCTCTTCCAGGCTGTTTATAAGCTTTTCATGTTCTTCCTTATGCGACTCATAGTCCGGGTAGCCTATGCTTTGCATTCTTTTTTCTTCTGCCTGAAAATGATACTTTGTGTAGTTTTTCAGTTCAGTAAATACCTTATCGAGCACATCTATACCTTTGCCCTCCATCATGTTCTTATGAAAAACATTTATTAATTCAACAAGCTTTTTGTGGTGCTCATCAAACTCCGTAACGTTAATGCTGTATAATACAGGATGCCATTTAATAAAACTCATAGTACAATTATTTTAATTATTAAAACACAAATTTGCAAAAAATTTATTCTTTCAGGTATTTAATTAAACAATTATTTTATGCGAATTAATAATACGTCTTATTCATGCAAGTTAGTATTAGCGCTATTATACTGAGATTCTAAGCCATGACATATAAACTGCTGCAGCAACAGCGACATTGAGAGATTCAGCAGTGTAAGTATCTTTACGGGCGTTAAATGAGGGGATAGTAGTCTTTATTGAGATATGCTTTTTGATATTATTGGATATGCCATTAGATTCATTTCCGAAAACAAGGATACATTCCTGGTGCTTGTCAACTGTATTTATTGCTGCCCCATCCATGAAAGCACCAATAACAGGAATATTCCCGGGTACAATTTTAAAAAAATCTTCTAACTTAGTATAAACCACATTTGTGCGTGTAATAGAGCCCATGCTGGACTGAACAACTTTAGGATTGTATAATTCAACACAATCTGTTGAACAAACTATGTTATTAATGCCAAACCAATCTGCTGTTCTTATAATAGTGCCAAGGTTTCCTGCATCCTGTATAGTTTCAAGCACTATAGTAATCTTGTTGTTAAGCTCAATTGAGGAAATGTCTGTTTTCGGAATCTCAACAACAGCCAATACCTGGTTTGGAGTCTTTTGCAGGCTAATTCTTGAAAGTTCCTTTTGAGTAATTCCAACAACACTCGTATAATTACTTAATAAATCTTCATTATTCTTTATCCATTGCTGCAGAGCAAAGAGATTTTTAATGACGAAGTTGCTATTAAGCAACTCCCTGCAAATTTTATCTCCTTCAGCAATAAACAACCCGTTTTCCTGCCTGCTTCTTTTTGTGTGAAGTGATTTTATAAATTTTATTTGTGCATTAGTAAGCATGCCAATAATGCTTTTACAGGATTCATAAAAAAACTCAAAGCCGAAAGCTTACAGGATTATAAAACCTTATAAAAACTTTTAACTTTGAGTTATAAAAATATTACTCTTAAGATGCTGTTATTCAGCAATTACTTCAAATCCAATTTCAAACTGCACCTCTTTATGCAGATTAATTTTGGCTTTGTATGTGCCAACTTCCTTAACTGATTCGCCATCTACAATAATTTTTTTACGGTCAATTTCAATATCGTATTGATTTTTTATGGCATCAGCAATCTGCAAAGCATTAACAGAGCCGAAAATTTTCCCTGATGTTCCTGCTTTAGCACCAACCTTTACCAATACATCTTTAAGTTTGTCAGCAAGTGATTGTGCTTCTTTTATCAGTTTTTCTTCTTTAAATGCTCTTTGCTTAATTGTTTCAGCAAGTTTTTTCTTTTCCGAACTAACAGCCAGTATTGCAAGCCCTTTGGGAATAAGGTAGTTTCTTGCGTAACCTGGTTTTACAGTAACTATATCGTCTTTAAATCCTAGTGTAGGGATATCTTCTTTTAAAATAATTTCCATTTTTTACCTCCTTATTTTAACAAGTCAGCTACATAAGGTAATATAGCCAAGTGTCTTGCTCTTTTTATTGCTTTTGATACTTTACGCTGATACTTTACAGAAGTACCTGTGATTCTGCGGGGTAATATTTTTCCCTGCTCATTTACAAACTTCAATAAAAAGTTTGCGTCTTTATAGTCAATATACTTAATGCCTGATTTTTTAAAGCGGCAGTACTTTTTCTTTTTGATATCTACAGCTATCGGCGCCAGATATCTAATTTCTGAATTTTGTTGATTTGCCATTTCAGATTATTTTTTAATTATTAATTAAGATTCCTGGTTTGTTGAAACTTCTTTTTCTTTTCTTCTTTTTTCATTGTAAGCAACGCCATGCTTATCAAGCGACACAGTAAGAAATCGAATAATACGCTCATCGCGCTTCAGTTCAAGTTCCAACTCTGCAATAAGATTGCCTTCTGCTTTGTAATGAATTAAGTGGTAAAAGCCGGTTGACTTTTTTTGGATTGGGTAGGCAAGTTTGCGAAGGCCCCAGTGATCTTCCTGAATAATTTCTGCGCCTTTATCTTTTAGGAATTTTTGAAACTTACTTACCGTTTCCTTCATCTGTTCATCAGACAAAACGGGAGTCATAATGAAAACGGTTTCGTATTGTTTTAACATCATATTGATTTTTAAGTTGTTAAATATTTATTTAATTAAAATGGAGCGCAAAGATAGGAATTTTTATTTAATTGAAAAAAGGGATTTGCAAATTAATTTTTATTGGATTTATTTATAAACCCTGATTTTTGCCTATCAAATTTACATCAAAGCCATTAAATTTTTAAAAAATAACTAATTTTGGCCTCATTGAAAAAAACACTACATTGACAACAGATAATAAACCTGCATTGATTGACTGGGCAACCCTAATATTCCTTATGCTGGTGTGGGGGAGCTCATTTATTTTTATTAAAAGAGGTTTGGAAGTATTCTCACACCTGCAGGTTGGCGGGCTTAGAATTGCTTTATCATTTTTTGTGCTGATTCCTTTTGCTGTTAAGAGATTTAAAAAAGTTGACAAATCCGATCTTAAATTTTTCGTTCTGGCAGGACTACTGGGAAACGGGATACCTGCGTTTATGTTTGCTAAAGCTCAAACCGGCCTGGACAGCTATATGGCAGGAATTCTAAATTCACTAACTCCTCTTTTTACTCTTGTAATTGGGATAATTTTTTTTGGGATAAAGGCATGGTGGATGAATATTGCAGGTGTAGTAATCGGGTTAATAGGTGCCGTGGGGCTCCTCTGGTCTTCTTCAGGCGGAAGCCTTTCGCTTAACATTTATTTCTCAATGGCAGTAGTAGTTGCAACAATATGTTATGCGCTTAACATGAATATTGTTAAACGATTTTTACGCAAGTATGATGCAGTCACTATTACATCTGTAGCTTTCATTTTTATCGGGATTCCGGCTTTGTTTTATATACTTTTACTCACTGATTTTATTCCGCGCATGCATGTCGGCATTGAGGCATGGAAGAGCCTGGGGTATATATGTATTCTTTCGTTTTTAGGAACTTCTTTAGCTGTAATTTTATTAAATCGCCTCATAAAGCGAACTTCTGCAGTTTTTGCCTCCAGTGTTACATACTTAATGCCAATAATAGCTATTATGTGGGGTGTACTCGACGGTGAGGTATTTCTTGCAATTTTTGCTGCCTGGATAGTAGTTATACTTGGTGGCGTTTACATGGCAAACCGAAGGTGGTAAAACATCTGATTATTCTTCCAGCGGAACAGAAAATGTAAATTCGGCACCTTCCCCCTTTTCGCTATTAAAACATATTTTTCCACCTTGCTTTTCAACAAACTCTTTTGTGATTATCAACCCTAAACCACTACCTTTTTCATCTGCCGTTCCGTATGTTGAAAAAAACAATTCAGGATCAAACAGCTTTTCTTTATCTTCTTCCTCAATGCCTACTCCATAGTCTTTAATTGTTATTACAGCTTTTTCATTCTTTGAATCAGCTTTTACAGATATCTCACTGCCTGAATGGGAATATTTTATCGCATTTGAGATTAAATTTCTTAAAATAACTTCCAGCATATTCTTATCAGCATAAACAACCAGGTCATCTGGTAAGTCAATCTTAATTTCCAGCTCTTTTTCATTCGCATTGGGCTTCAACAATTCCACAGTGTCAGAAACTACTTCAGCCAGGTTAATATAAGTTGCATTAAACGGGGTCTTGCCTGACTGGCTTCTTGACCAAACTAAAAGGTTATCAAGCAAGGTGTTGATTTTTACAATACTTTTATCTAATTCTCCGGCTAATTCTTTTAGCTCATCTTTCGATAACGTATCAATATCTCTTTTAATAATGCGCGAAAAACTGGCTATTGACGCAAATGGGTTTCTCAGGTCATGAGAAATAATTGAAAAGAACTTATCCTTGCTTGAGTTAATTGACAACAAAGTCTTTTCAGATTGTTTTAGTTTTTCATTAGCGTCATTTACGTCAATATTTAACTTTTCAAGCTTTTTCTTATGCTCCAATAAATCATCATTTACTGAACGAAGCTTTTCATTAGTTTTTCCAACTTCTTCCTGCTTTTCAGCAAGCTTTTTGTTTGTTTCAGAAATTATCCTGTACCGGCTATATAAAATCACCAACAAAACCACTGACAATATGGCAACTGCTATCAAAAAGTACTTTGCAATTCTTGCCCGCTCCGAATCCAGCACAACCAGCTTTCGCTTTTTCCTGCCCAGCTCCTTATCTGTGCGGTCAAATTCATCGTTTATATACTTTTTTAATTTCTTGATGTTATAATATATTTTGTTGCAAAATATACTATCACTTATTTTGTCTGGCTTAGGCCGTTCAAGCATACTATCTGCCAGCATAACCAAAGTATCAGTGTGTGCAATAATTAAAGCATAGCTTGAATAGGTAGTATCAAATAGTTGATCAGTTTCTACGGAAGTGTCATTGGGCTCTGAATACAGATTTGAATCATTTATTGCAAAAAACACAATTATAAAAATCATTAAAGATTTTTTCAACATACAGCTTGTTATTTATAATGTTTGTATATAAATAATTATTACAAGCACAAAAGTACAAAAAAATCCTACAAATTTTCATTGATGATATTTAGCTGGCCAATTATTTTTTATTATTAAAACACAACTTTTTTAACTTATTTGCTTTTATTTTTATTTATATTGTAATATTTTTGCTTCTAATTAATTATTATTGTCTATGAGCAATTGGAAAGATCTGTTTTATTTTAATAAAATAGAAAGAAGTGGCATAATTGTACTTGTTATTCTAATATTTTCAGTAATATTAGCTCCAAAAGTTATTGAAGCTTTAAAAGTCAGGCAGGAAAACGACTTTTCTGAGTTTTTAGCCGCTGTTAAAGAGTTTGAGCAAAAAAGAATATCTGGTTCAGCTGAGGATTCTTACAAAATGGCTGAGAGCAGCCACAGGCAACAAGCTAAAACAGTAATGTCTTTACGACAATTTGACCCAAATACAGTTAGTAAAGAAGAGCTTATTGAAATGGGTTTTCCGGAAAGGCTCAGCAATACTATAAATAACTTCAGGAATGCTGGTGGCCAATTTAATAAAAAAGAAGACCTGAAAAGAATTTTTGGGATGACTGATTATATTTATAATCAAACCAAAAACTATGTTGTAATTGAATCAACAGCAAAAAATGAAGCAAGCCAATCAGGTAATGATACAAAACAACAGGATAATAAGCTTCTGGCCGAAATTAAACCTGCAACCATAACTGATGAAACAACCAGCAAATTAAAAAGTTATAGCTTTTATGATGATTTAAATATAAACATTAATACAGCTGACAGCTTAGAACTCACAAAACTTAAAGGAATCGGCCAGGTATTTAGCAACAGGATAGTCAGATACAGAGACCTGCTTGGGGGTTTTTATTGTACATATCAATTAATGGATGTATTTGGGATGGACTCTACGAGATTTAATAATTTAAAGGATAATATTTATGTAGATGGCTCAGTGTCAAAAATCAATATTAACAAAGCAGAATTCGCTGACCTGGTAAGGCACCCATACATCAACAGAAATATTGCAAATTCAATAGTAATGATAAGAAAGCAACATGGAAAATATTCCCATATTGAAGACATAAAAAAATCTGACTTAATTAAAGAGGAAACATTTAAAAAAATTAAGCATTACATATCAGTAAATTAATTGATAAGCCTGTAAAAAGCTAAGTGTTAGAAAAAATAACCCTCAGACTAATTATTTCAACCATATAAGAAAAGGTTCGGGTCTTAATTTCTGTTGATGTAAATAAAGAATTCTTATATGTTCTTATATGCCTTATATGGTAAAGTTTTTTTTGAACCATATAAGAAATATAAGGCCATATAAGTTTTGGGTTTTCATACCTGCTGATGTTAATAGAAAATTCTAATATGAGCTCATATGCTTTATATGGTAAAAATCATTTATGGTTTACAGACGTGGTTACCGTTCCCGGCATGTATTTTAAATATACTTTCATAGCTCCCTGCAGTTCTTTGAGTTACACATTTTGTTTTTATAAAGTGGGTATCATATCCGAAAAGCAGGAGTTACAATTTCGAAAAATTTCGAAGTATTAGATTAAACATTTTTAAACTTGTTGTGTTATTTATAATGAGACTAAATTAAAATAACATTAAAATCAAACAAAATATAGCAAAAATGAAAAAATCAATTTTAGGAATAGGAATATTAGTTTTTTCGCTTGGGTTGATATCTTGCGACGAAACAAAAAACAGTGAAACAAATAAAAATAATGTAAAATCACAAAAAATAGAATCAGATATGAAAGCAAAACATGAATTAGGAGAATTACCATATGCTTATGACGCATTAGAGCCTTATATTGATAAGGCAACTATGGAAATTCACCATACAAAACACCATCAAGCTTACGTAAATAATTTAAATGCAGCCATTGACGGCACTGATATGGCTGGCAAATCGCTTGAAGAGCTGTTCAAAAATATGAGTAATTATCCAATGGCCGTGCGCAATAATGGCGGTGGGCACTGGAATCACACTTTATTTTGGGAAATTATGGGGCCTGATGGTGGTGGAAAGCCATCCGGAGATTTACTGAAGGCTATTGAGAATAAATTCGGTAGCTTTGAGAATTTTCAGGAAGAATTTAATAAAGCAGCTTTAACCCGTTTCGGTAGTGGTTGGGCATGGCTTATTGTTGACAAAAATGGCGATGTTGCAGTAACAAGTACTCCAAACCAAGACAATCCTCTTATGGATGTTGCTGATGTAAAAGGACTTCCAATAATGGGAATTGATGTTTGGGAGCATGCCTATTATCTTAAGTACCAAAATCGCAGGCCGGAATACGTATCAAATTTCTGGAACGTGATAAACTGGAAAGAAGTTGAAAGAAGGTATGCAGAAGCTAAAAAATAAGATTTCACCTTGCCTTAACTGGCCGGAATGATAATAATTAACTGCAAAAAAAACCCTGAGAAACCTTAACCGGCCTCAGGGTTTTTTTTAAGTTTAGAATGATTTTTACTCAAATGAGAGTATTGATTTCTTAATAATTTCAACACACTCCATTAATTGTTCTTCAGTAATTACTAAAGGAGGAGCGAAGCGAATTTTGTCGCCATGAGTAGGTTTGGCAAGCAGTCCGTTTTCAGCCATTTTTACACAAACATCCCATGCGGTTTTTCCGCCTTTAGGCTTAATTACTATTGCATTAAGCAAACCTTTACCTCTTACAAGTGTAAGCATATCAGAATTAATAGCTCTTAATTCACGACGTAATATTTCACCAAGTTTTTCTGGTTTTTCGGCAAGGTTTTCTTCTTTAATAACATCAAGTGCGGCCATAGCGACTTTACATGCAACAGGGTTTCCGCCGAAAGTTGAACCATGTTGTCCTGGTTTAATAACAAGCATAATGTCGTCATCTGCCAATACTGCAGAAACCGGATAAACACCACCACTTATAGCTTTACCAAGAATTACAATATCAGGGCGTACACCTTCATGGTCGCAGGCGAGCATTTTTCCTGTACGTGCTATACCAGTTTGGACCTCATCAGCTATAAACAGAACATTTTTGCTTTTACAAAGTTCAGCACATTTTTTAAGGTATCCTTCATCAGGAACAAAAACACCTGCTTCACCCTGGATAGGCTCAACCATAAAGCCTGCAACATTAGGATCTTCCAATTCTTTTTCAAGTGCAGCAATGTCATTATAAGGTATGCGGACAAATCCCGGGGTAAATGGGCCATAATCGCTGTAACCGTCAGGGTCGTTAGAGAAAGAAACTATAGTAGTAGTTCTTCCATGAAAGTTATTATCGCAAACCACAATTTTAGCCTGGTCTTTTTTAATGCCTTTCTTTGTGTATGCCCACTTGCGGGTTAGCTTAAGTGCAGTTTCAACTGCCTCAGCTCCGGTATTCATTGGCAAAACTTTATCATAACCAAAAAACTCATTAATATATTTTTCATATAAACCTAAAACATCATTATGAAATGCCCTTGATGTTAATGCAAGTGTTTCTGCCTGCTCTTTGAGGGCATCAACAATTTTCGGGTGACAATGTCCCTGATTTACTGCTGAGTATGCTGAAAGAAAGTCATAATACTTTTTTCCTTCTACATCCCACAAAAATACACCTTCACCTTTTGTTAAAACCACCGGCAGCGGATGGTAGTTATGTGCACCATACTTTTCCTCCAAAGTAATAGCTTCTTTTGTTGTAATCTTTTTTGATGTCATAATAAAATCTCCTAAAATTTAAATTGATTATATATTAGTTATAAAATTAGTTGTAAAATTTCCCGCAAATATATGAAAAAGGTGCAGATAAAAAAAAGTATTATTATCCCATATTTTTCTGTAAATTAAAACTTTAGATTAAGCATACAGTTGCTGTGACTAAAATAATCTTAAAGGTGGCAAGTTTTTTCATAAATTAAAAAGTTAACTTAATTTATATGTTTTTTTATAATACTTGCAAGCTACTGTTAAAGGACATTCTTCACACTTGGGGTTTTTGGCCTTGCATATATATCTGCCATGCAATATTAACCAATGATGAGCAATGGCAACTTTATCTTCAGGGATATACCTTAAAAGCTGCTTTTCGGACTCAAGTGCATTTTTAGCATTTGTGGTTAAGCCTATACGGGCCGAAACCCTAAAAACATGAGTATCAACAGCCAGTGCCGGTTTATTGTAAACAACTGATGCAATCACATTTGCAGTCTTCCTCCCTACCCCGGGAAGTTTCATCAAATCAGCAACATCGGCTGGTACTTTATTATCATATTTTTCAACAAGGCTTTTTGCCATGCCAATAAGATTTTTAGCCTTATTATTGGGATAGGAACAGCTTTTTATATATTGATATACCTCCTCCCGGGAAGCTAATGCAAGGGCTTCCGGCACAGGGAATCTTTTAAAAAACTCAGGTGTAATTATGTTTACACGCTTATCAGTACATTGTGCTGACAATATCACAGCTACAATAAGTTGATATGGGTTACTGTATCTTAGTTCCGTTTCGGCAACAGGCTTATGTTCCGAAAAGTATTCTATAACATATTTAAATCTTTCTGCCTTCTTCATATTAATATTTTTACTTTGCTAAAATAAACAAATCTTTAGTTTGGGTGCCCGGTCAAAGCCATCTATTGATAAAAAAGCAGCTAAAACAATTAAGTTAAATTGTATTATTCTCTCTTAAATTAAGGCAAAATTAAAAAGAGCAATCAATTAATTTTACCATAATACAAATTCAAGATTTTTTATACTTTAGCGGTTTGAATCAAAAGCTCATTATAAACAAAAAAAGTTCTATCAATATGGTCAATAAGCAGCTTATAAATCCTAAAAGCATAGTAGTAGTTGGTGGCTCTAACGACACAAGCAAGCCTGGTGGCAAAGTATTAAAAAATCTTGTTGATGGCGGTTTTAAAGGCCACATATATGTTACAAACCTTAAAGAAAGTGAAGTGCAAGGTATAAAAAGTTATAGCAATCCGGCAGATCTTCCGGAAGTTGATATGGCAATAATTGCTATTGCTGCTCGTTTTGTGCCTGACACCGTGGAAATATTGGCAAAGCAAAAGAACACACGTGCTTTTATTGTTTTATCAGCAGGGTTTAGTGAAGAAAGTGAAGAAGGAGCTAAGCTGGAAGAAAAGCTGGTTAACATAGTAAATAGTGTAAACGGCTCATTAATTGGCCCTAATTGTGTGGGAATACTTACACCAAATCATACCAGTGTTTTTACTTACCCAATACCAAAACTAACCGAAAAAGGCTGTGATTTTATTTCAGGTTCCGGGGCTACTGCCTGTTTTATAATGGAGGCCGGCATCCCAAAAGGCCTTACTTTCTCTAATGTTTTTTCAGTAGGAAACAGTGCACAGATGGGAGTTGAAGAAATATTAAAGTACATGGATGAAACATTTGATCCTGTAAAAAGCTCAAAAATAAAACTATTATATATTGAAAACATTGCTAAGCCGCAGATGCTATTAAAACATGCTTCATCTTTAATCAGGAAAGGATGTATGATAGCAGCAGTAAAAGCTGGAAGTTCTGATGCCGGCAGCCGTGCAGCATCCTCGCACACAGGAGCTTTAGCAAGCCCGGATGTTGCAGTTGACGCCTTGTTCAGAAAAGCAGGGATTGTTCGTTGTTATGGCCGTGAAGATCTTATAGCTGTGGCATCTGTTTTTATGCATCCGAAGCTTAAAGGCAAAAATATTGCTATTATAACACATGCAGGGGGCCCTGCAGTGATGCTAACCGATGCACTTTCAAATGGCGGATTAAACATCCCTCATATTGATTCTCCTGAAAGCAAAGAACTTTTAGAGAAGCTATTCCCCGGCTCATCTGTTGCTAACCCTGTTGATTTTCTGGCAACCGGCACTGCCGAACAATTAGGGATAATTATTGATTATGTTGACAATAAATTTGATGAAATAGATGGGATGGTGGTAATTTTCGGAACCCCGGGCTTATTTCCTGTTTATGATGTTTACAGCCTGCTTGACCAAAAGATGAGAGAAAGCAAAAAGCCCATTTACCCGGTACTTCCAAGTGTACTCACTGCACAAAAAGAAATTGACTCTTTCATTGAGAAGGGACGGGTAATATTCCCCGATGAAGTTACTTTAGGTGAAGCTTTGGCAAGGGTATATCATACCCCGGCTCCTAAACCACCAAAAACAGAGCTTCCGGAAGTTGACACAGAAAAAATCCGGTCAATTATCAGCAAATGTGATAATGGTTACATTTTACCTGATGCCGTTCAGGGATTATTAGATGCTGCAGGAATACCGAGAGCCGGTGAAGCTGTTGTAAACCGATTAGATGATGCTGTGGAAGCTGCAAACAAAATGGGTTATCCTGTTGTAATGAAAGTTGTAGGGCCTGTGCATAAATCTGATGTGGGTGGTGTTGTGCTTAATGTAAAAAATGCTGACAGCGTTAAAGAAGAGTTTTTAAGAATGATGGACATAAAGGACACAACAGCTATCCTTTTACAGCCGATGTTGTCGGGAACTGAACTTTTTGCAGGTGCCAAGTATGAAGAAAATTTCGGACATATGGTACTATGCGGTATGGGCGGAATATTTATTGAAGTACTTAAGGATGTTTCCTCCAGGCTTGCTCCTCTAGATATGGAAGAAGCCCTTGATATGATAAGAGCACTAAAAAGTTATAAGATTATACAAGGTGTCAGGGGACAAAAAGGCATTAATGAAAAAGTTTTTGCCGAAATATTAGTCAGGTTATCAGCCTTGCTTGAAGCAGCACCGGAAATCATTGAACTGGATTTAAATCCGCTTTTAGGAAAGGAAGATAATGTAGTGGCAGTTGATGCAAGAATAAACATTTTGAAAAGTTAGATTATAAAAATTTTACTAAACCGGCCATTTATCATCATAACTAAAAAAGAATAAACAGAACAAGACAAATAAATCAAAAACATGGACTTTAAAATAATAATACTTGCATTATACGCATTGATGATTATCATTGTAGGAATAAGGGGATTGAGAGCTACAAAAACATTCAATGATTTTTTTCTTGGTGGTGGTAATGTTGGCCCCTGGATGAGTGCATTTTCATACGGAACAGCATATTTTAGCGCAGTTTTATTCATCGGTTTTGCCGGTAACATAGGTTGGAATTTTGGATTTTCCGCATTATGGGTAGCCTTTTTTAATGCATTTATTGGCGTACTTTTAGTTTGGTGGCTAATTGGGGCAAAAGTAAAAGAAGCTGCATCAACTTATAAAGTCAGTACTATGCCTGAATTTCTAAAAAAAAGGTATAATTCTGATTCTATAAAACTGCTTTCAAGCATAGTTATTTTCGTTTTTATGATTCCATATTGTGCTGCTGTTTTCATGGGTTTATCATATTTATTTACTTCTAATTTTGAAATTGAATACTGGCATGCACTTGCTGCTATGGGTCTTTTTACTGCCCTATACATGGTAATGGGCGGATACAAATCCATGGCATTAATTGATATGATATTTGGAATGATAATGGTGGTTAGTGTGATAATACTGTTTTTCAGCACAGCAAAAGCCGGTGGTGGAGTCTCGCAGATTGCTGCTGATCTTGAAAACATTAAACCTCAACTAACTCAAGCCATCGGGCCTCCCGGCTGGTGGCCATTATTATCAATTGTTTTACTTACAAGCCTCGCACCTTTTGCAATGCCTCAATTAATGCAAAAGTTTTTTGCAATTAAAGACAGCAGAACTGTTAAAAGAGGAATGGTAGCATCAACCATCTTTGCAATTATTATTGGAGGCGTTGCATATTTTATTGGCTCTACTTCTCAGTTATTTATTAACCCGGAAGATACACCTGATGCGTATGAAAATGGCGCACTTGTAGTTGACAGGATCATGCCGGAAATATTGGCAAATGTTGTTCCCACATCTATAAATGTAATAATACTTTTGCTTGTTTTGTCAGCATCAATGTCAACCCTGGCAGCACTGGTTTTAGTTTCAAGCTCAACCATTGTTAAAGACTTTTACGGTGGATACATTAATAAAGATGTTAGCGATAAAAAGCTTACTTTATTAATGAGAGTAGTCAGTGCACTATTCATATTTCTATCAATAACTTTAGCATATTTAAACATAGACCACATTGTTGCAATACTGGGAATATCCTGGGGTGCTTTAGGTTCGTTTTTCCTTGGCCCATTCGTATGGGGATTGTTAAGCAAAAAAGTAAACAAACAAGGAGCTATAGTTTCAGGAGTTTGCGGGCTGGGAACATGTTTGTTTTTATATGCAACCGGATTACCATCACCGCAGGCAGGCACTATCGGAATGTTAACTTCTTTAGCTTTAAATCCGGTTTTCAGCTTTATTACAAAAAGATAATACAACTCAGATAAATAA
>PWND01000193.1 GCA_003557965.1 Bacteroidales bacterium
AAGGCCTTTCTTTTCTTCTGGCTTAAGTGCATATGATTCAGCCTGATCACTTAGCTGTTCTGCCCCGGTAAAAGCTTTACATCTTGGGATTGTGAATCTCCTTACTATGAAAGCACCTGCAAAGCCAAGCATTATTGTTGAAACGATCATAAAATACCAGTTGGCTGTGGCGCTAACTTCAATACCACCGTCAATATTTCGTGCTACTTCTGTGCTAATACCTGCAAGTAAAACATCAGTGCCAGCTATAAGGAAGTTGGCCGTAAACCCGGCTGTGGCACCTGCATATCCGGCTATCAGGCCTGCTACCGGATGCAAGCCCATCTGATAAAATATCAATGCAGCGATTGGGGGTACTATTACAATACCAGCATCAGAGCCGATATTACCACATGCACCTATGATAAAGATTACCGGCAGTACTATCTTTTTTGGTACAGAAAAAGCTATTGTTCGCATTACAATTGGTAATAAACCACTCCTCTCAGCAATAGTTACACCCATTATCATTACCAAAACCAGCCCAAAAGGGGCAAAGTGAGCGAAATTGGTTACCATTGCTTCAACAAAGTTGCGAATACCCTCACCTGAAATGAGGTTTTGTGCTACGACTTTTTCGCCGGTACCGGGATCGGTAGCGCTAACATTTAAGTAACTGGTGATTGCGCTAAAAACAATGATTAATATGCAAATCCAGGCAAAAAGCCAAAAAGGGTGAGGCAGTTTATTGCCCATTATTTCAACCCAACGCAACAATCCTTTTGATTCTGTTGCACTAAACTCATCGGCTGATCCTTCAGCTTTCTCATTCTGAACACTGTTTCCGGTATTATCTTTTTCTTTTGCCATAATTTTTTTGTTGAGTAAGCGCAAAAATCTGAGTTTTTTTTGAATTATCCAATCAAAATAAAAATTTTAATTATTTCTTTTATGTAATTGAACACCTTAACAGTTTTTAGTCTGCTGTGAGAAAAAGAATTGTAAGGGTTTTAACTTAAAAAATACTATAAGGTTTTTGCGACAAAATTTTTCAAAATTAAAAGCAATTTTTGTTTTAGCTTTTTTGAAGGGTGTTAATGTAACTGTTAAACTGTTGTTTTCGGAAGTTGGATTATCGTAAATTAAACTTATCCAGTATTTTTAGGAAATCTTCTTCTTTAACCGGCTTTGTGATATAGTCATCCATTCCAAGCTTCATGTATTTTTCGCGGTCACCTTCAAAAGCATTGGCGCTAAGGCCAATAATTGGGGGTAGTGTTGAGAATCGCTTTTTCATTTCTTTAGTTGCGGTAATGCCATCCATAACAGGCATTTGAATGTCCATTAATATTAAGTCAAAATTATCTTTTTCTACAATTTCCAGGGCCTCCTTTCCATTCGTGGCGGTAATGACGGCGCAGTCCATAGCTTTAAGTAACAGTGAAACCACTTTTTGGTTCACAACTTTATCCTCAACATGCAGTATTTTTAATTCTGTTTTTGGCTTTGAATTAGTATTGTTAACAGCTTTCTCCTTAATGGCGGGTTTTTTGGCGACGTTTGCCTTAAAGGTAAACCAAAATTTACTTCCTTGTTTTGGTTCACTTTCTACATCAATATCACCACCGAGCATATGGACAAGTTCTTTGCATATTGACAAACCTAGTCCCGTGCCTTCGTATTTTCTTAATCCCCCGGTATAAAGTTGGGAAAATGGTTTAAAAAGAAGGTTTTGTGACTCTGGCTTAATTCCAATACCAGTATCAATTACTTCAATTTTTACTTTGAGTTTATTTTCATTAATCCATTTTTCCGGTAAAACATTAATGGTAATAGACCCCTTCCTTGTAAATTTCACTGCATTATAGAGCAAGTTATTTATTATCTGAAATATTCTCTGATTGTCGGCTTCCAGGTAATCCGGTAATGAGGGATCCTTTTTAACAAAAAGCTTAATATCTTTTTTGCATATAGACTGAAACAATCTTTTTGCGTTGTTGAGCAGTTCATTTGTTTCAAAGACCCTGGTTCTGATATGTGTTTTTCCTGCTTCTATTTTTGAGTAGTCAAGTATTTGGTCAATTATTTTCCTTAAATTTTCAGTTGAGAACCTAATTGTATTAAGATAATCATACTGCTCCGGATCTAATTTGGTTTTTGCCAGTATTTCAGCCATCCCCATTATACCGGTAAGCGGTGTTCTTATTTCGTGGCTCATGTTTGCCAAAAACTTTTGTTTAAACTCTGCCGACCTTTGTGCGATAGCGACTTTTTCACGCAACTCTTCGCTTCTTTTACGTTCGGTAATATCTGTAAGAATTATAGCAAACATGTTGGGGCCGGGCCTGTATGATATGGCTTCGTAGAATTTGTCAAGTTTTTCAGAGTAATACTCATAATTTATGGGGGTTCCTGTTAAAGCCACCTGTCCATGTTTTTGTATAAGCTCTTCATCAACAGATTCTATAACATCACGAACAGTTTTCCCTATAATATTATCTCTTTTCAGCCCGGTAATTTTTTCAAAAGCTTCATTGACTTTTAAGAATTTGTAATTGACAACGTTATCATTCTCGTCAAATATCACCTCATGCAATGCAAGACCTTGCTGCATGCTGGATATGAGCCTCCGGTAATGCATTTCTTCTTCAAGGAGTGATGTTTCGGTTGTCCATCTTCGCACAGCATTGGAACAAACTCCTGCAATAGCTTCCAGCTCTTCGTTGGCAGGCTTATGAGTTTTTTTGTCAAAAGAAAGAATTATAGAACCTATAAGCTTACCTTCAAAATATAGCCCTATAGCTGAAATCCAATTGTTGCCGAATATTGCTTTAAGCAGATCTTTTTGCAGTTCATCTTTTTGGGTAATCGATATGTCGGGAAGCAACTCTTCGGTTTTTATTATTTTTCCTTTCTTTATTATCTCCTGCAATTGCTTAGTAAGTTTAAAGCGTGCACCTTTAAAAATGCGATTAAACTCCCGGAGTTCATTTTTATCAGCATCTTTGTTTAAAGTAGAGTATTGATATTCAAACTCTTCAGTGACTTCATGGAAAGTGGTTATGCTAACTGATGTTGCTTTATTGTTGCTTTGAATGCTGTGACAAATGAACCTGAATATGTTCTTAGTAATAGGAATTGAAGCCAGATCCATTGAGAACTCCTTCAAATCCTTTGAAATACGTTTTTGCTCCTCAATTATCCTTTCATTAATTCTATGTTGGGTAATATCAATAATAACGCCCAGGATCCTTTCTGATTTATCGTTATTGTCTTTGATACCGGTTTTATGCACTATAGCATGCCGTTCTTCGCCTTTATTGGTTTTAAAACTCCATTCGTTGCTTTTTAGAAGATCGGTGCCGGATTTTTTCCCCAGCTCTGATATTAATTCTATGGTTATTTGATCAGCCGGTAACTCAATAAACTTTTCAAAAGCTTTATTGAATGATATGTTTTGATAATTATTATAAATAATAAAAACCGGTACGGGAAAAG
>PWND01000089.1 GCA_003557965.1 Bacteroidales bacterium
AAACATTGATTTTTCGGAAATTAATGATGGGTTACATACTTTCCATATTCGTTTTAAAGATAATTCCGGTAAATGGAGCAGTGCCCTGAGTAGCTTCTTTTACAAAACAGAGACTCAGGAAATAACAGAAAAAAACATTGTTGAATACCAATATTGGCTAAACAATGATTTTGATAATGCCGTAACTGCCGATGCAAACGATCAGCAAACATTCATATTAAATGAAAGCATTGATTTTTCAGAAATTAATGATGGGATACATACTTTCCATATTCGTTTTAAAGATAATAGCGGAAAGTGGAGTGCGGTGCAAAGCAGCTTTTTTTATAAAGTGCCTGTTAGCGAAATTTCTGACAATAAAATCACAACATATCGCTATTGGTTTGATGATGAATTTGATAAAGCCTTGGTTGTGGAGCTGGATGAAGCTGTAAATCCTTTTGATTGGATAACTATGCTTGATATGAGGCTGATTCCTGCTGATGATTATATAGTGCATTTCCAGTTTAAAGATGAAAATGGGCTTTGGAGCAGCGTTTTAAGCGAGGAGTTTACAAAAAATTTGCTGCCTTATGCCTATTTTACAATAGATAATGACATGTTTTGTAATGAGGGGGTTGTTCAGTTTTCCAATTTAAGCACTGATACTGATGAATATCACTGGGATTTTGATGACGGAAATGAAAGCACTGAATTTGAACCTGAACACTTCTTTGAAGAACCGGGAACTTACAATGTAAGTCTTACAGCTACTAATACTGCTAATGAAATTGATGACGTAAAAGTTGTTGAAATAATCGTTTCTGAAGATATTGAATTTATTGAAAATCATACTATTTGTGAGGGAGAAGTTTACGAATGGCAAGGCAATAATTATTCAGAAACAGGCACTTTTGAAGTTTTATATCAAAATATTTATGGATGCGACAGCCTGTATGTATTAAATCTTACCGTAGGAGAAGTTTATGAGTTTGTGGAAGAGCATGAGATTTGTGATGGAGAAAGTTTTGAGTGGCACGGTGAGGATTATTTTGAAGCCGGCACTTATGAAGCTGTATATGAAAGTGTAAATGGGTGCGACAGCATTTATGTTTTGCACCTGGAAGTAAACCCCGTTTATGAATTTGCAGAAGAATACGAAATGTGTGAGGGTGACGTATTTACATGGCGGGGACAGGATTACTTTGAAGAAGGCACATATTATGATTCTTATCAAAGCGTAAATGCTTGTGACAGCATTTATGTTTTAAACTTAACAACTTTTCCTTCTTATGAATTTGTTGAAACATATTATGTGTGCAACGAAGACGAAACATACACCTGGCAAGGAGAAGAATATTCACCGGGAACATACCGGTTTGACTTTACTACAGTAAATAACTGCGATAGCACTTATGTGCTAAATATTGAAGTATATGAATTTATTGTTGAAGAAAACCATACTATATGCGATGGTGAAGTTTACAACTGGCATGGTGAGGATTATTTTGAAGCAGGCACTTATGAAGCTGTATATGAAAGTGTACATGGTTGCGACAGCATTTATGTATTGCATCTGGAAGTAAATCCGGTTTATGAATTTGTAGAAGAAGATGAGATTTGTGAGGGTGAAGTTTTTGAATGGCATGGTGAGGATTATACTGAAACAGGGACTTATTACGCCGAATATCAAACTGTAAATCAATGCGACAGCATTTATGTGCTGCATCTGGAAGTAAATCCGGTTTACGAATTTGTGGAAAACCATGAGATTTGTGAGGGTGAAGTTTTTGAATGGCATGGTGAAGATTATTTTGAAGCAGGTACTTATTACGCCGAATATCAAACTGTAAATGAATGTGATAGCATTTATGTTCTTCATCTTGAAGTCAATCCGGTATACGAGTTTGTGGAAAACCATGAAATTTGTGAAGGTGAAGTTTTTGAATGGCATGGTGAAGATTATTTTGAAGCAGGTACTTATTACGCTGAATATCAAACTGTAAATGATTGCGACAGCATTTATGTGTTGCACCTTGAAGTAAATCCGGTTTACGAATTTGTGGAAAATCATGAGATTTGTGAGGGAGAAGTTTTTGAATGGCACGGGCAAGATTTGTTTGAACCCGGAACCTATTACGCTGACTACGCGAGCATTAACAACTGTGACTCCACATATGTCCTGCACTTATCTGTTTTTGAGGTGGATACAAGTGTCACCCTTGAAGAAACAACTTTGATTGCACATGCTGAAAATGCAGAATTTCAATGGATAAATTGTGAAGATAATAGTGAAATTGAGGGTGAAATATCAAATATTTTTACGCCTGAAGAAACCGGGGAGTATGCAGTTATAGTAACTCAGCAAGATTGCTCTGCCGTTTCTGATTGTTATGAGGTGATTATAACGCTGGTTGAAAACCAGTTTTCAACAGACATTCTAATATATCCCAATCCATTTAATAATGTTGTAAATATTGAGTTTGGGAAGAAATTAGATAATTTACAAATTAGTGTTTTTGATATTACCGGTAAAAGCATAATATCAGTAGAAAATTTTTCGGGTACAGAGTATAAGTTGTCGCTGGGAGAACTAAAGCAAGGAGTATATTTTATTGAAATAAAACATGGTGATTTTATTAGCAGATATAAACTAATTAAAGAATAGCGAGTTTTACAGAATTACAATTTTTTCTGTAAAAATATCTTTATTTGTGCTTATAAGCAATATAACAACCCCGCTTTGAGTATTTACTGGTATTGATGTACGTAATTCTGGTTGCATTACCCGGGATGTTATTTTTGCGCCGTTAATTTGAAACAGTTTTACCTGGTATGGGGTTTCTGGTAGTTTTTCCCAGACAATCTTAATCCGGTTGTTTTTGTAAAAAGCTTTTGGTTTATTAATTATAAAATCATTAATATCGCCGATAGATACACTTCCTCCATACCCACAGATATTCAGTGTGTTTATAACATCTCCCGAGTGATGAATAATTTCATCTTCATAAAATAACTCTTCTGTTGGTTTAAAACGCACATAAACTTTATGCATTTCAAATTCATTATTGTTTTCAAAACTAACTGAGTGAAAGAAGTTTTCTCCGTCTTTAGATACTTCAAACGGGCTGTTTGCTTCAACATAAAGATTTTCATCAAGAAACCGGCCTACAACATAATAATATTCAATTTCTGAATATTCATTAATAGGTGTTCCGGGAAAACAACCAAGTTTATCTTTTTGAATAATTATTCTCGGGGCATATTCTGTCCAAAATATATCATCAATTACAATTTGATTGTATTCATCACTTTCCGGGTTATTTAATCTTATTTCAATAACTACATCTCCTTTAATATCCAGTTTGCTGACTTCTATCTTATGAATACTATCGCATTCACCCCAGAAAGTTCCAAAGATATTTGATTCGGCAATTTTTTCGCTGTTAATAAAAAGCTCTGCCTGACGTGGCTGGTCATTGGTAAAAGCTTTTCTA
>PWND01000256.1 GCA_003557965.1 Bacteroidales bacterium
GTTAGCTCACAGTAAACTTTTTTGCCGTTTAATGACTTTTCGCTTTCCAATACTATCATTCCGGCGCCTTCCCCTAAATTAAGGCCTCTTCTGTCTTGATCGAATGGCCTGCAATGCTCGGTGTGAAGTATCATTAATGTCCTGAAGCCGTTAATGGTGAACTTAGACAGAGCATCTGTCCCACCAACAACAACTCGGTCGAGCATTCCATGTTTAATTAGCCTTGCGCCCAGCAAAATAGCATTAACACCGCTGCTGCATGCTGTACTCAGTGAAGATACAAAATCATGTGCATTGAGGTAATCAGCTACTCTTTCGGTAGTATATCCACAATGATGCGACTGTATAAAGCTAAGATCAGCCTCAGCATCTTTATATACAAGCTCACTCTTATCCATCCCGCCTACTGTAGTGCCAACTATTACCCCGGTTTTAAGATTATCATTTTTGCTAAGCTTGGCATCATCATAAGCTTCTTTGGCGGCATGCATAGCAAGTAAAGTAGTACGTGGATGTGAGTTGTCAGAATTAATTCCAAGTTTGTCGGCAATTTCTTCGTTTGTAAGCTTTATCTCGCCAACCATTAATTCATCTTTATGCACAGTATCAATTAGGTCAATTTTACCAATGCCATGCTTTTTCTATGTAAGTGATTTAAGGTTCTCTTCAGAGTTATTTCCAATTGCCGAAATAACACCTAGTCCGGTAACATATATTCTTTTGTTTTTATCAAAATGCATTCTTATTTTTTGTTTTCTTGAATAAACTGGGCCAGCGTTTCTACAGAATAGAATACTTTTTTTCCATCCTGGGGGTTCTCCATTTTAATACCATATTCACGCTCCAGCAAAACAATAAGCTCAAGGGCATCTATAGAATCAAGCCCTAATCCTTCGTTAAAAAGTGGTTCTGCCTCATTAATATCTTCAGGGCTCATATCCTCTAAATTCAACTGCTCTATTATTTGCTGTTTAAGATTTACTATTAAATTTTCCATTATAATTCGTTTTATTTGATATTTGCAAATTTCAGAATATTATCTTTTGATAACTCTATTTTACCTTCAACCTGCGAAATTAAATAAATATTCGATAGGTAGTCATTATCATCATTAAAATTTACCCAACCTGCAATTATATGTTTTGTATCTGTGCTATTCAACAACGCTTTTAGGTGCATTAATAACTCATCAGGATTAAAATCCCGGCTCACGTAAAAAAGGTTTTCTCCTTTAAATTTGTTTTTTATACATATTTCGCCAACAAAAATATTTGGCAATGTATAAACAAAAACTCCCGGGCTTGGAATGCCCGACATTGATTCGTAATATTTTTTATCAGTTGGTGTTGTAGCTTCTGAATTTCCCATTACAATAGCTACCTCATTTAATTCGTGCTCAGGAACAGAGATGGATTCCAGTAATATTTCGGTACTAATAAAACCTAATTTCGATAACTTATCCATTTTAAAAAACTTACCATATCCTTTTGAATAAATGCCAAGCAATTCTTTCATGTCCGGGCCAAATTCGCCGCTTAAAGAGTGCTTAAGTTCATTGTTTACAAAAACTTTTCCTTCAGATATTGATACGCTTTTTATGATGTTCCAATTATTCATTATAATTGCTCTGTTTTATATTTAATATTTCTTGCTATGTTTATTGGTTTTTTTCAATAATCATAGCAGAATTACAACCTCCAAATCCTGATGCCAGTTTTAGGCTTTTATTAATCTTGCTGCTTGTATTATTTTGAATAATGTTTACATTTTCAACAACCCCGGGATTGTCGCAACCTAATGATTTTATTAGTAAATCGTTTTTCATTGATGCTAATGTGAAAATTGTTTCAATTATTCCTGCAGCACCCAGTGTATGTCCTATATATGCCTTAAAGCTGTTAACAGGAACATTCTTTAATCCTGCCCTGGTTATTGCTATTGATTCCATGTCGTCATTATATGGAGTAGCGGTTCCATGGGCTGAAATAAAGTCAAAATTATCACTTTTATTAATTGTATGCATAATAGCCTGGTACAATCCTTCACCTGTTCTCGACGGGCCGCTTATATGATTTGCATCATTGGCTGAGGCTCCGCCTGTTATAGCATAATCAGAATTAATTTCACTGCTTAAAACAATAGTTCCCACTCCTTCCCCGATGCTCAGCCCGTCGCGGCCTGCATCAAAAGGCTTACATATACCCGGGCTTAATGACTTAAAAGAGTTAAACCCGCTTATAACAAAGTCCGACATTATATCAGCACCGACAACAATAGCATGTTTGAAAACTTTATCTGATAACAACCTGTGTGCATAAATTAATGCCAAAACCCCCGAAATGCATGCGTTAGAAATAACTATTGGTTTATTGGCTGTTTTAAAGTATTTTTCTACCTGCATTGCTGAATACCAAAGAGGCAATTTATCTTGCTGTTTTGAATCATGAATTAAATCAATATTGCCCTTAGTTGTTGAAATGATTATAACAGTATCTTCAGAATCAGGTTGAATGCTGATGTTACTTAATGCATCATTAATTGAAGAAATTAATAGTTTTTCAAACCTGGTATATTTTTCAGGATTTAATACATTTTGCTCTAATTCTTTAAAAATACCTTCATCACACTTCCCAAGTGGCAAAGCTGTTTCAGCATAAGTGTTATTAAATAATTTTATGCCGGATGTGTTCAACTTTAAAGCATTAAAATTATTATTCACACCAAAACCTACTGCAGAAAATACGCTTTCAGAAATAATATTTGACCTGTTTTGCATCATTATTGAATCAATCCGTGTTTTTTCTTCCAGTCTTCAAAAAATTTTGGTATAGTCAGAATCAACTCATCGTTTTCATCAAGGAATACCTGCATGCTGCTTCCTTCAGCAACCATTATATTAGTTTCCTTGTTAAATATTCTGAACTTATAAATTATTTTTGCAGCCAATGTGTTCACAAACTCTGTTTCTACAATAAGAATATCTCCATATTTAACAAAGCGCAGGTAGTTGCAATCAATTTTCACCAAAGGCACTTTATAGCCTTTGGAATAAATATCAAGATAAGCAATTCCATACTCTTTGCCAAAAGCTTCGCGCCCGTCTTCAAAAAACTTAACATAATTCCCATGCCACACTATCCCCATTGAATCTACCTCACTGAATCTAACCGGCACTTCTATTCTTTTAATTAGCTTATTTTCGGTTTTCAAAATTAACTCCTGTCTTTTTGAACAACTGGTTAAAATGTATTAAGATTTTACAATTTTATTTAGTGATTTATATATTTTTTCTTCTTCTTTAGCAATTTTAGTTAACAAATCGGCAACTGACTCATAGCTTTCAATATTATTTCTTTCTTTAACAACTCTTCCGGCCTGAACGGCAAATTCTCTCCACATATCACCAACAGCGGTCATTTTTTGCGATTCTATATTTAATGCCGGCATATTAAGTTTTTCAGAGGCCTCCTGTA
>PWND01000173.1 GCA_003557965.1 Bacteroidales bacterium
ATATCTGCTTCATCAGTTCGGGGCGATCAAGCAGATATTGGATCTTTTCAGCGATGTGTTCGGGATCGCGGTTGTCAAGGAATAAGCCCATTTTGCCATCTTCAAAAAAATCGGGAAGGCCGCCTACACGGGTAGTGATTACGGGCAGGCCAAAGGCCATGGCTTCCAGAACGGCATTGGGCATGCCTTCGTGATAGGAAGGAAATATGAAAAGATCAGCTGTTTGAAAAACTTCTGCTTTTTTATTTCCTGTTACATAGCCCAATAAATTTACCCTTTGTGTTTTTTTCAGTTCAATTTCGCTCTTTATTTCGGGCATTGCTGCGCCATCTCCCGCAATATGGAAGATCAGTTCTGATTTCCTGGTTGCAAGGATTTGAAAAGCTTCCAGCGCTTCCATAATACCTTTGCTTTTTGTTACAGCCGAAAGGAACAGGAGATTTTTTGTATTATTTCCTTTTTGCGCTATATCAAAGTCCTTTACCAGATTTTCATCTACCAGGGTGGTTTCAATGCTTATTTCTTTCTTATATCCCCACTGTATCAGCTTTTCTTTGAACTTTGATGAAAGGACAATGATATGGTCTGCAGTTAAAAAAGTTTTCATTACCCATTTTTTCAGGAATTCTGAATTATCAATTTTCTGCTGAAAGTCCGGATCCCAGCCCCTGAAAAAGATGATTTTTTTTGCAGATCCTGGGCAGAGCCAGGCATAAAAACCATCTCTGAATATACTACCCTGGCCGAGTGATGTATTTATGACAACCAAATTTTTTAAAGGAGCTTTCCAAATTGTTTTTATAAAAGAGAAATAATCATTGATAAACCTAAGCCAGCTATGTTTTTCTATTTCTTTTTTTCCGCGATATATGTATTGTATATCATTATTTAAATGCGGTTTAACGACTTGATAGTAATTGGCAACTCCTCCGGCATTATATAGTCTTGGAACCAGAAAAAAATATTTTTGTGTATTCAATTATAATATAGAATTTATAATACTTTGATAATAACACTTGAATTAACTGGCAAAGCCAATCAGATCGAATGAAAAATACATTAAGAATAAAGCAAAAAAGACTATTAAAACTAATGGTAACTTTTTCTTCCAAATGGGGTATGTAGCAATACCATAACTTATATATATGTAAGCGATAGGCCAGAAATAAGATATTTTAAACCTCCTGTAACTATCTGAACCAAAAATAGTACCCATACTGGCAAAGATAAAATAAACCAAAATTGCTATTAATACAGGGTTTCCTTTGTTGTTTTTGTAAAGGTGCTTTGCACCAAAATAAAATGCAGGCAACATAAGGGTGAAAAATAAATTATAATACCCCATGGTAAGATAACCTAAATCCCGGCTAAGCAATTGGCTTGCAGTTAACAAAAAAGGCGGATGAAAGAAGAGTTGAAAAACACCATAAATAAAATAAGGACCTACGACTAATGGGTTTTGAAGGATTGCCAGAAAAGCTGATAACAACCCTCCACCCACATCTAAAGTTGAACCTCTTCCCCTTCCTGCTCTAACTAAAGCACCCTCGGTAAGTGGATTTGTAGCCCCAATTTGTTGAAAAAAAGTAAGATTGTTAATTATGAGATAAAAGATTAAAAAGAAAGTTGCCCATATTACCTTCTTTTTTATAGGCAGCTTAGACCCTAAAATGAATCCCGCTAGCAAAGAAAAAAACATAATTAATGCAAATTGTCTCCTGAATAAGAACATCAGGACAACACCCAATAGGGTTATGAATATGTATTTTAATTTTGGACTATTACAGTAATTATATTTTGTAAACCCATAAAATGCCACTGTAGTTGCAAAGAACAATGATATTTCTTTGAGAACATAAGCATTATAAGTTAATAAGGGCACACAAAAAAGCAATAAATAAAAAAAGTAGCGCTCGGTTTTTTGATTATTAAATATTTCCCTGGCAATACTTGTCCATAAAACTACACCGATGCTGAATAGAAAAACCTGGTATATTTTAGGGATAAGTACATGTTCACCAAAAATCAGGAGCTGCACTGCCATAAATAATTCATGATAGTGATCTGTTATAATATTACCCAATACTTCACTGCTAAAGTTTTCCCTAACAATCCTGACAGCATCAAGATAATAGGTGGATGAATCGGGAGCAAATAAACCTTCCACCCCTTTGTGCTCAGGCAAGCCCAGCTTAATCCATGCAACATAAAAAACAATACAAGCTGTTAGTGCAAACATATATGTACTTACAAATAATATTGTATTGTTTTTAGCCCTTTTTATATCAATGAAATGGAAAATGATTATACCAATGAGAAAATAAGTAAGTATAGAAAAAATTATATTAAGCAGCATGATTAATACAATGTTTTATGATAAGGTACGCAATACAACTTGAAAAAATTAACAAAGAAAATATACCTGTAGTTGTTTTACTTTTTGAGAGAAGAAGTTGTTCTATCTTTGTTGAACAGATTAATTGCGGTTTCAATTCTTAAATCATAAGATTCGTTGGTATTAAAATTACCTTCCTCAAATAGCCATTTGTCGTTTTTACAGGTGTAGCGCCCAGGTTTGCCATTTACTTTACAAATATAAGGGCTTTTGTGACCAAAAATTGTTTGCAATTCATTGACATAGATTTTCTGACCAGTATAAAACATATCAACAGCCATGAAATTGAAATCGTGTTTTTCACATAAGTTTCTGGTAAAATCAAGTAATTCTATGGGTGGGGCGTCATAATCAAATTGTTTAGCACCACTTGCCTGTTGGCCAATTTTTAACTTTTTGTAAGCAAAGAACGACTCTCCTATTTTCACACAACGCCATTCGAAATTATGCTCAATATATTCTTGAAAAAGAACATACCCAGATTCAGAATCCTTATTTCTTTCGCTATATTCTTTTACTTTTTTCATGAAATAATCGGGAGACCTAAATGCTTTTAAAAGCCAGCTTTTGGGAGAACCGGTTTTCCTGTTAGGTCCAAACCTTCTTTTGATGCCACCACCAAAGGCTTTGTTTAAATATGTCAAACCTTCTTTTTTATTTTGAATGATTTTCACACCGGAGCTTGCTGCTCCTATTGATGTTTTAGCAACAATTGGATATTTTGTTTTGTATATAAACTCCAGACTCTCAGCTTTATTATAGGATAAAAAAGTAGTTGGGTGGGCTATTTGATTAGATTTCAGAAAATAAAAGAGTGCTTTTTTGTTCTCATGTAGTATTATTTCATGCCAACTGGGGAAAACAGGTATGTTCAAATACTTTTTTATGGAATAAATTCTTTCATCGTACATGTTTTTTTGTGTTGTTGTCGCCCCTGGAGGTTGTGCTAAACAAAAATCAGGATTAATATTAATAATTCTGTCAAGAAAGTCGGCATTTTTTAGTTCAACTATTTTATAATCAATACCTGCTGATTTACATGATTTTTCCCAATTCAAATGTGATGCTTCC
>PWND01000065.1 GCA_003557965.1 Bacteroidales bacterium
ATCGGGGAATAAAAGTGCATATAAGTATCTGCCATCTTCAGTAGAGTCATTTAAATATGGAGATGCGTTCGCAAAAAACATTAAAGCCGCAGGGTTTTATAATATCAGCTATAAAAAACTATCTCAAGGTATTGCCTATCTCTACGCAGGAAGTAAGCTACAGTCCTGTTTTCCGGATAAAACACCCAAATTAACCAATCAATTCAGGAATGAGCTTTAGGTTACTTCATTTCAAAACATCTTTTTGAATTTAAACTACTTGATGGAAACGGCATCCACGTCTGTAAACCATAAATGATTTTTACCATATAAGGCATATAAGATCATATGAGAATTTTCTATTAACATCAACAGGTATGGAAACCCAAACCTTATATGTCCTTATATGTCTTATATGGTTTAAAAAATTAGTCGGGTAAATCTCTATAAAATTCATCCTGAACTCAAGAAAACTATCTCAAGGTATTGCCTATCTCTACGCAGGAAGTAAACTACAATAAATTGATTTTTACTTTTCGTGTTTTACAAGCCCGGGCAATATGTCCTGATAAGGATTTTCAAAAGTTTCTACAGGCCCTTGCCCCAGTTGCTTCATTATTTTGCCACCTTTTTCAGGCTTCAAAACAAAACTAACAAACTTTTCAGCCAATTCAGGATTTTCTGATTTATGAGGTATTGTTAATCCGTAAACCATAGCCCCACCAAACTCTGTTATCACTTCTCCAGGTTTAGTTCCAAGAGTTTCAATACTAACTTTTCCATACCAATCATTAAGTTCAAAATTACCCAGGTTCAGGCTGTCTGGAAGCTCAAGGTATTTTAAGCCATGCTGAACTGCAACACTTTTGTATAAAAAAATATAGTCAATATGCCCACTTTCAAGTAATGCTATAAGGTCTGTTTCTTTGGGGCGAATATTATCCTTATCTTTAGAAAGTAATTCATCGGCCAGCCCGGGAATATTATATTTTTTTTCTGCAAGCATTATTAAAAACACACTCCTTACACCGCATGGGTCATGATCCGGATTGCTGCGCCCATATTTTACATCAGGCTTCTTTAATACTTCCATCCAGTTATCAGTATTTATAACATCACTGTATCTTGAACTATTTGTATAAACAATTGACAACTCGTTAGTAGCAAAAGGAGCCAACCAGCTTGCATGTGCGGGGATAAGCATATTTTCAATTACCATATAATCAGCTGACATAAAAACATCTGCCGGAGTATTTAAATCAATAACTCTACGCGCGCCTGCCTTACTTCCCCATGCTTCGGTGTATATTTTTACATCCGGATACTCTTTCGTAAATGATTTTACCAACTCACGAACAGGCAAGGTTAAACTACCTGCATGTATTATATAAAGAGTTTTTTCGGCATCGCCTCTATTACATGCACCACTTGTAATTAATGCTATTATTACGCAAATAATAATACTTCTCACAAATACTTAATTAATTAAAACTACATCCAACTATCATAACTACTTAAGCATCTCCCATAACCTGGCAGCATGCTTTTTAGATTCTTTAAAAATGACATCCTGGTCAACTGTTGTAATTTTGTAATTTTTTAAAACAGTCTTGCCGTTTGAAATCACATCTCTAACATGGCTTGAGTTAATCCCAAAAATAAAATGCCCAAGGAAGTTGCTTTGATTAATTTCAGTAGCTGTGTCATAATCAAGAACAACCAGGTTGTTGTTCCCGTCACCTTTAAAGTTGTTAGAGCTTAAATATTTATGTACATTTCTGAATCTTTGATATGCTGTTGGAAAGTCAATGATATCGTGTTTTTGCCCAACAAAGAAAGCAGCTTTTGCACTTTGCAGCATATCACTGTGCATGCCGTCGGTTCCAAGTATAATATTATCTCCAAGTCCTTTGCCATTAAAGTATCCCACATTATTATTAAGATTGCTTTCAATATTCTGGGCTACCCAGCACTTTGAGTTTTTTATAAGCTCTCTTTCCTTTTCATCAAGGTGAAGGCAATGGACCAGTATTGTTTTTGCAAAATCAAGAGCCCCTGAGTCATATAATCTTTGAACAACACTTTTACCATACGTTTTTTTTGTAAATTCCTGGTCATACAAGTCTTCAGCAGCATGTATATGAAGGCCTGAATTAAAATCAGATGAAACCTCAATTGCTTTATTAAGGGTGTTTTCACTTATTGTAAAAGAAGCATGCATTCCAACCAGCCCCTGCCGTTTGCTTAAATATTGAGCAGTTTCTTCAAGCCCTTTAGCAGCCTTATCAGTCCCATCTCTGTCAGTAATCTCATAACACAACAGATGATTTATCCCAACTTTATCAAAAGCACCGGCAATTACATCAAGTGAGCCTTCTATAAAGTTCGGGGAAGCATGATGGTCAATAACGAATGTGGCACCTGCTTTAGCGCATGCAATTGCAGTGGCATAAGCACTATATTCCACCATCTCTTTGTCAAGGCATTTGTCTATTGTCCACCATATATACTTTAGTATTTCATAAAAGTTTCCCGGTGTTTTTTTCGGTGGCGGCATTCCTTTTGCAAAAGCTGAGTAAATATGGTGATGCCCAACTCCGAATGATTTCGTCACTAACATTCCACTGCAATCAATTACTTCTGTATAATTATTTTTTTCCGGATCTTTAATAAATTTCATTCCACCATTTATCCCCTCTTCTACTTCAATATCTGATTTAATAAATTCCAGTGTGTCAAAATCTACATAAGTAGCGTTTTTTAGTAGTATCATTTATTTAACGCATTATTAGTTAAACATAAATTTTTTCAACATCAAAGATAATTAGAAATTCCAACTCCATAAAATAATACATAGGCTTAGCTATAGTTATTGGCTTATAACAAACAAAGGCTTTGATATATATTAAAAATTTGACCATCTTTGCAATTAACTTAAATTTATGATTTTATGGAAACAGGAATTCTTGAGATCATTGGCTATTGTGCTTCTGTAATTATTGCAGTTTCAATGACAATGAGCTCAATTGTAAAGTTCAGGATAATAAATCTTTGCGGGGCAACTTTGTTTGCTACCTATGGGTTTTTGATTGGCTCTTTACCTGTAGGGATTCTAAACAGTTTTATAATAAGCGTTGATGTATTTTACTTATACAAAATCTTTTCGAAGAAAGAGGTATTCGAAACACTTGAGGTACGAAGTGACAACAAATACCTGCTTAGGTTTGTTAGTTTTTATGAAAACGATATTCAGAAGTTTTTTCCGGGTTTTAAATACAAGCCTGAAAAGAACACTATCAGCTTTTTTGTACTCAGAGATATGGCTGTTGCAGGGTTATTCCTGGCACGCCGTGAAAAAAACGATGTATTAAGAGTTGGGATAGATTATGTATTACCTGAGTATCGTGATTTTAAAAATGGTAAATTTGTATATCAAAGATTACAAAATCACTTTATTAATGAAGGATACAATAAAATAATAACTGACAGCAAAAATCCAAAACATAAAAGGTATCTTAAAAAGTTAGGGTTTTTTGAAAATGCTATTGGCATGTTTGAGCTTAATATAAATTAGGAAAAAGCTATAAATGAACATTTTAATAAAACAAGCACAAATTATAACATCCGATAATTCTTATGTGTCGGACTTGTTAATCTGTGATGGTAAAATCAACAAAATAAGTCAAAACATAGCCGTTGATCCTGCTAACACATTAATTATCAATGCCAAAAACCAATACTTGTTTCCTGGAGGCATAGATCCGCATGTGCATTTTAATTTGCCAACACCAGCGGGCTACTCATCAGATGATTTTGCTACAGGGAGTAAGGCCGCATTATATGGGGGGACAACAAGCATAATAGATTTTGTAACACCTCAAAAAGGGCAGTCTCTTGTTGAAGCTTTTGAAAACAGGAACTATGAAGCACAAAACTGCCTGGTTGATTACAAGTTTCATGTTAGCCCAATTGAGTGGACTGTCAATACAAAAGCAGACATACACGGATGTGTAAAACTGGGGGTAAATTCTTTTAAGGTTTATATGGCATATAAAGAGTCGATAGGACTTAATGATGAAGACCTGGAAAAAGTAATTGAAGTTGTTGCAAAAGAAGGAGGAATATTAACTGTGCATGCAGAAACCGGTGACGAGATAAGCCGGCTTAGAGAATCCTATGGGAAAAACAAAGATTTAGCGCCAATATTTCATGCAAAGTCAAGGCCTTCACACACTGAAAGCGAAGCCGTTAACAAAGTTATTACATTAGCAAAAAAGCATTCTTGTGCGCTATATATTGTACATGTATCAGCAAAAGAGTCATTAGCATATATTAAAAAAGCTCAAGAGGACGGGCAAAAAGTATATGCAGAAGTATGTCCACATCACCTTCTGCTGGATAAGTCAAAATATCTGGGAGAATTCCATGAAACATCTCCATACGTGCTAAGTCCTCCATTAAGGTCAAAAGAAGACAACAAGGCACTTTGGGAGGCTTTATCTTCAGGTGTTATCCAAACTACCGGAACGGATCACTGCTCATTTACAAAGGCACAAAAAAGTTTTGGAGCAACTGATTTTCGGAAAATTCCAAATGGTGCAGGAGGAGTTGAACACAGGTTGGCTTTATTATTCACATACGGTGTTTTAATGAATAAAATAAGCCTTAACAAGTTCGTTGAAGTAACATCAACCAATGCTGCCAAAATCTTTGGTTTATATCCGCAAAAAGGTGAAATTGCAGAAGGTTCTGATGCTGATTTGGTAGTATGGAATCCAATAAAGGAAAGCATTATTTCACCAAAAACACACCACCAAAACTGCGACATAAACATCTATGAAAATATGATTACAATTGGAGCACCGGAATATGTAATAAAAAGCGGACAGGTAGTTATTGACAAGGGAAATTTTATCTATCCATCAAAGCCGTAAAGCATCGAAAGAGATTTCATAATTCTGTTATCATTCCCGTTTGAATTACGACTCAACTGCAAAGCCATATAAGGTTTTAAATAAACTTAAAGTATGTAAACAAGCAATAGTGAAACTTAGCTGTTTAGCAATTAATTAAACATATTAAAAAAACTAATCATCCGTATTAAGCCCCTGCTCTACTAAAAAGCCACTTTAGTTTGAAAATGGCAACAATTACCGGTTCGGCCACGTAGTTCACTTGCTATATTAAAATATATTTTATATTTTAGTAACTTAAAATAGCTATAAAGAAATGAAAGCACCAAAAGAAAGCAATAGTGAAAATGAAAAAATGATAACCAAGCTTTCATTAGAAAACAAATTGCTAAAAAAAGAATTAAAGAACTTAAGTGATAAGCTTAAGATAAAAAACACTAAAGGGCGTAATAAGGATTTTAGCAACACTTTACACTTACAGTCTGAAGTAACCGCATATTTATCAACCCATAAATCAGTTGGCACAGGAGATTTAAAAACAGCAAAAAAACTTTTGACAGAGCTGTCGGCAAAGGCGTTAGATGTGGAGCGCGTAAGTATCTGGCTGCTATCAGAAGACAAAGAGGAATTAGTTTGTATTGATTTATTTGAAAAGTCTAAAAACCTTCATTCAGATGGCCACAAGTTATATTCAAAAAACTATCCTGAGTATTTCAAAACATTATCAAGAAGCTCAATAGTGGTAGCTAATGATGCCAAAAAAAACAAATCAACCAAAGAGTTTGCAAAAGATTACCTTGAGCCACTGGGAATAACTTCAATGTTGGATGCTATTATATTTGATGAAAAAGGCACGGGAGGTGTAGTTTGTTTTGAACATGTTGGGGAAAAAAGACATTGGCATAAAGATGAGGAAAACTTCGCCAAAACAATTGCATCACTATTTATGAGGGCAAGAGCTACTGCCGAACGAATAAATGCAGAAGACTATTTAAGGCAGAAGAATGACGAATACGAAGCACAAAATGAAGAATACCAGCAAATTAATGAAGAGTTGAAACAAACCCTCGACGAATTGTCGCTTTCAAAAACAAAAATTGAAAAGAATGAAAAGCAAATAAATTCAATACTAAGCATTGTTGAAGAGATGGTTTGGTCACAGGATTATTCATCAGGCACACCAAACTATATGAGTCCTTCTGTGAAGAATGTTATGGGCAGGGAAGCATGGGAGTTTTATAATGATTCTGAGTTATGGAAAAAGATTATTCATACGGATGATGTTGACTTTGTACTGGAAGAACTAAGCAACTTAAATAATCGCAAATACATTGAGCTGGAATATCGCATAATAAAACCTGATGGACAGGTAAGATGGGTAAGTGACCGCACAAAGATCACTTACGATGCCGACAACAGGCCCATTCAACTGGATGGAATAGTATCTGATATTACAGAAAAAAAAGCTGCAGAGAAAAAAAGTATTGATCAGGAAAGAAGGATTAAAGCAATTTTAAAAACAATGCCAGACCTTTTATTTGTTATTGATAAGGATGGCTACTACCAGGAAGTATTTGCAAATGATCCAAGTGTTTTATTATTACCTCCCGAAGAAATTGTTGGAATTAATGCTGTAGATGTTTTTGGCGAAATTGAGGGAAGAAAGCATATTGAAGGTTTCAGAAAATGCTTAAAAACAGATAAGCTTCATATATTAGAATATGAGATTAAAGAACAAGAAAGAACATTATACTTTGAAGCCAGGCTTTCACCATTAGAAGAAAACAACGTTTTAGCAATAGTAAGAGATATTACAGAAAGAAAAGAATATGAAAAACAGTTAGCTCATGAACGAGACTTGCTTCAATACTTAATGGACAATATTCCTGATCCGATTTATTTTAAGAACACAAAAAGCCAATTTACAAGAATAAATAACTCTACTGCTCGAATATTAGGCCTATCCTTGCCCGAAGATGCTATTGGCAAGGATATCCATGATTTTTTTGAAAAAAAGTATGCTAAAGAAATAATAGAAGAGGAAAAACAAATAATTAAAAGTGGAAAACCATTAATTGACAAGGTTGAAAGATATGAAACCTTAGGAAAAACATACTGGATGTTAACTTCCAAAGTTCCAATACAAGACAAAAATAATAAAACAATTGGCATTGTAGGAGTTTCCCGGGACATCACACAACTAAAAGAAGCACAGGATAAGCTAAAGCTAAGTGAGGATTTATACAAGTCGGTTACTGATAATGCTTTTGACGGCATTTATCTCAGGAATGACAAATATTTTGAATATGTTAATGAAAGATTTTGTGAAATATTAGGTTATTCAAAAGATGAACTTTGTTCTCCTGAATTTGATTTCAAAAAGCTTCTTAGTAAGGATACAAGGCTAATGGTTGACACAAGAGAGAAAGAGCTAAATACAAAAGGAAAGGAAAGACTTTCCAGTACTTATGAAGGTGCTGTTATTTGCAAAACAGGAGAGCAAAAAAAGGTAGAATTTAGTACAACACTAATAACAAAAGACAACCAGGAACTTGTTTTGGGTGTAATGCGTGATATTACAGAAAGAAAAAAGAATGAAGAATTAAACAAAGAAATTGAAGTTACAAAGAAGTCTGCTAAATTTAAACAAAATTTCCTGGCAAATATGAGTCATGAAATCCGCACCCCATTAACCGGCATTATGGGGATGATTGAGATGATTGACAGAACAAGCCTGGATACAGAGCAAATAAATTATTTAAGTATTTTAAAACACTCTACCGAGAATTTAAGAGAGATAATAAACCAGGTTTTGGATTTTTCTAAGATTGAAGCTGGAAAAGCAAAACTAAAAACAAAAGCTTTTGATTTCAAAAATCTATTGAAGAATGCCAAAGAATTATTCAGGAATTTGTGCAATAAGGACATAAAGTTTGAGAGTTTTATTGATTCTGCTATACCACAATATATAAAAGCCGACGAAAGCAGGATTATGCAGGTTATTAACAACCTTATTGCAAATGCTGTAAAATTCACAGAAAAAGGCAAAATAACGCTTAATGCACAATTAGTTGAAAAGAAAAATAACGAAGTATTAATAAAAATAGATGTTGTTGACACAGGCATAGGAATTAGGCCGGAAAAGCAGAAGCAACTTTTTACCCCATTTTCTCAGATTGATGAGCAAGATACAAGACAATACGATGGCACAGGTTTAGGTTTATCAATTTGCAGGGAGCTTGTACGCCTTCATGGTGGGGAAATAGGCTTTGAAAGTGAATTTGGAGTGGGTAGTAATTTTTGGTTTACATTTAAGGCTACACAAACATGCAAAAGTACAGTAAGTAAGGCAATAAAAAAGCCTGAAAAGCAAGAGGATAAGAAATCATTAAATATTTTATTTGCGGAAGACAAGGCGATTAATCAAAAAGTTGTTAAGCTAATGCTAAACCGCATGGGGCATAAAGTTACTATGGCAAATAACGGCAATGATGCATTAAAAAAATTTAAGCCAGGGTTATTTGACCTGGTAATAATGGACATACAAATGCCTGTAATGGATGGCATAACAGCTACAAAGCAACTCAGGAAGCAATACAAAAATCTTCCTCCGATAGTTGGGCTTAGTGCGAATGCTTTTGAGGGTGACAGAGAAAAATATATGAAACTGGGGTTGGATGAATATTTAACAAAGCCTTTAAAAAGTGAGGATTTCAATGAATTATTTAATAAGCTTTTCAAGGTTTAATCTCCCTGTTTTCTTATAAGAAACATTCCTGTGAGCGTAAATAATCCGTTTACTATAAGTATTTCAAAACCAAAAGTATAACCCCATAATAATTTTTCGGAATACAAACTAAGCAAGTAGCTTAACACGGGAGATATAACACAAACAACCGGCACAAGTTTATCAATGACCTTTTGTTTTGTAAATATGCCGAAAAAATACATTCCCAGAAGCGGCCCGTAGGTATAGCCTGCAATTGTAAAAAGCTTGCTTATCAAAGCTTCGTCATTTATCAGGTTATAGCCAATTATAATAAGCATCATTAGCAATGCAAAAGCAACATGAGTAACATACCTGGTATTTTTAATCTTTTTTTCAGAAATTCCGGGTTTTCTTTTTAGGCCCAAAAAATCAATGCAAAATATTGTTGTAAGTGCAGTTAATGTTCCATCTGCACTGGAGTATGCAGCAGAAACAAGGCCAAAGAAAAATGTAAGGCCGGCGGCTATCCCTAAGTAGTTCATGGCAGCAGTTGGAAAGAGCTCATCAGTAGTTTCAAACCCATTAACATCAAATCCGGTTTGAGAAGCATAAATCCATAAGAAGGCGCCTAAAAATAAAAAAAGCAGGTTAACAGGAACTAATATTGCACCAAACGTGAGAACATTCTTTTGTGCATCTTTAAGGCTTCTGCAACTAAGATTTTTCTGCATCATATCCTGGTCAAGGCCTGTCATTACAATAGTAATAAACATGCCCGCCAGAAACTGTTTAGCAAAAAATCTCGGATTTGTATAATCAAGGATAAACATATTTGTATAACCTTCAGCTTTTGCCTGTGAGACAATTTCGAGAAAGCTAAAATCAAGCTGTTTCGTAATTATAATAATTGTGATAACAACTGCTGATATCATAAAAGTTGTTTGAAGAGTATCTGTCCAAACAATCGTTTTTATTCCTCCCTGGAATGTGTATAACAATATAAGAATCATAAACAGTGAAACTGTAACCGAAAACGGCACACCCCACTTATCAAACACAAAGATCTGCAATACGTTAACAACAAGAAACATCCTAAATGAAGAACCTATCAGTCTTGATAAAATAAAGTAAAAAGACCCGGTTTTGTATGATGAAAATCCAAACCGGTTTTCAAGATAAGAGTATATTGATGTAAGGTTCATTTTGTAATACAGGGGCAAAAGTATTTTAGCGATAACAAAATACCCTGCAACATATCCTAAAACAAGTACCATGTAAGAAAATTGCTCGGTTTTTACCAAGCCTGGCACAGACATAAAAGTAACCCCTGACAGAGAAGCTCCAATCATCCCATAAGAAACAACATACCATGGTGAGTTTCTGTTGCCTAAAAAATAAGCCTCATTACCTGCTTTTCTTCGAACAGTAAGCCTGGATATAATAAACACCAATAATGTATAGATAAAAAACGAAATAAGAATCAGGACTGGTGACATATAAGTAACCTGTTATTGTTTTGGTGAGCAAAAATATAAATAATTATTGATTATAAGGTTACGATAAACTTTGCACCATCATCTGTATTTTCAAAAGTAAGGCTGCCACCTTCATGTTTTTCAATAATAGTTTTTGACATATACAAGCCCAGGCCTGTTCCTTCACCTTCTGGTTTTGTTGTGTAGTAAGGATTAAAGATTTGATCCATAATACCGGGTGAAATTCCGCCACCATTATCTGTAATAGTAAGTTGAGACTTCCCATTTAAATTCGCCAAAGAAATTTTTATTTCAGGATTGTCGGGTTTCTTTTCAAGCAGGGCATCTTTTGCGTTATTAATAAGATTGAGAATTACCTGGGAGTATTCATTTGCAAAACCATAAACATAAATCTGGTCATCAAGTGAATATTCAAGTTTAATATTGGCACTCTTTAATGTATCTTCCACAAAAGAAATACTTTTTAAAACTGCTTCTTTTACATTAAATTCTGAAGGCGTTTTTTCAGGCTTAAAGAAATCACGGAAATCCGTTATGGTTTGCGACATATACTGGATAATATCCATACTTTGGCTGACTTTCTTATCCAGGTATTCTTCTGAAATGTCGTTATACTCATAAGCTTCCTGGATATTTTGAATAATCAGGCCAACTGCATTTAGTGGTTGTCTCCACTGATGTGCAATATTCGCTATCATTTCGCCCATTGCTGCCTGCCGGCTTTGCTGAATAAGCAAAAAGTCTTTTTTTCTACTCTTTGAAAGCTCTTCTTTAATGCGATCTTCGAGTGTCGCATTCATTTTAGCCAGTTCAGAACTTTGAATCTGAAGCTCTTCTTTTTGCTGCAATATTTCTTCATTTTTTTCGAGAATTTCTTTGTTCTTTTCCTCTATTAGTTTTCGTTGTTTTTCAGCTTCCTTTTTTTGGCGAAGTAATTCATCTTTTTGAGCCAAAATCTCCTCATTTATACTGGAAAGCTCAGCATTGAGTTCAGAGAGGTCTTTATGTTGGGCTCTTATTTCCTTGTTTGCCTGTTGCAACATTTCATTTTTCTCAGAAATAGCCTTATTTGCTTTTTCTTTTATCCTGTAGCCCCTTAAAAACAAAATCACAGCAGATGCCAAAAGAATAAATATTGCAAATAATGAATATATAGCAACCCTGTGTCTTTTAGCTTCTTCATCTCTTTTTGCCAGTTCAAGTGTTTTTACTTGAATATCACTTGCATGCTTTATGCTGTCAGCAATAGCTTTCTTTTCATACTCATGCTGCCAGTGTCTTTTTTCCAGGAGGTTTTTATTACGAACATTAGTGATGCTATCATGCATTAACACAAAAGTTTCATAATGTTCAAGTGCTTTCTTATGATCTTCTTTACTAATGTAAATATCCTTTAATAACCTTGCTGCATTTCTAACATGCAGAGGGTTTCCAACATTATTTGCAGCCTCATACGCTTCTTTTGCATATATATATGCTTTATTATATTCACCTTTTCTTGTATATAAAAGTCCAATATTATTTAAAGTGCTTGCTATATGGCTTGTAAATCCAATAGCTTTTTGTGTATTATAGCTTCTTTGAAAATAGTTTAAAGCTTGCTCATAATTTCCTTCTTGCCTGTATATTATTGCAATATTATTGAGCATTATAGCTATTCCTCTTTGCTGCCCAAGTTCTTCCCTAATTGCCAAGCTCTTTTTATAATAGTTAATAGCTTCATCTAAATTGTTTAAATTCCTGTAAACTATCCCAATGTTATTATATGAGCCTGCTATTCCGGATTTGTCTTTTAGTTTCTTTCTGATTTCAAGGCTTCTGCGGTAATAATCAAGTGCTATATCAAAGTCTTTCTGGTCAACATATATTAAACCAATATTATTTAATGAATTTGCTATTCCTATACTGTCATTTATCTCTTCTTTAATTCTCAAGCTTTCAAGATGATATTCAAGAGATTGAATATAATCCCCTTGTTTTTTATAAACATTGCCAAGGTTATTTAATGTAGATGCAATGCCGTCTTTTTCTTTGATTATATGTCTTATCTCCAGGCTTTCTTCGTAATTTTTAATAGCATTATAAAAATCACCTATCCTTTCATAAACAATGCCCATATTGTTTAGTGCTGCTGAGGCCAAATGTAAGTTGCCCCCTTGCTCCGCGTATTCATAAGCTAATTCGTAATATATTATTGCCGAATCTTGCTTGTTTGCATCATCATATTTTGTTGCAATATTTTTATAAACAATCGCAGACTTATTTTTTTGTCCAATACTACTATAGGCATTTGCACTTTTGTTATAGTATTTAATTGCCGTATCACTTTCACCTTTCTCAATATGCAGCGTGGCAAACGATTTATATATATTGCCTAATAGCTTTATAGATTTTAAATAATCTTCTTTAGCTTCTAAAGAATCTGTTGTTTTAATAATGCCTTCTGTAATGTCCAGGCTGTTTTCAAGACTTTTTAAAGCATCATTATATCTTCCTTTCCCGGCATAAATATTTCCAAAATTTAAAAACGTAACTGCGAGTAGCCTGTCAGGAATTTTATGTTTTATTTCATTTATTTTTTCAAGGTAGTTTAATGCGGAATCAAAATCTTCAATATGAGCATAATACAAAGCTTTGTTGTTTATTGCTTTAGTAATCCCGTAATAAAAAGCAAGCTCTTTTGAGAATTTATATGCTTTCCCTGACAGTTTTATTGATTGTTCGTGGTCAATTGGCAGCAGCTCATTGGCAATATCATTAATAATGATAATTGAAGAGGTATCTGCTTTGGCAAGCTGCAGAATTAGTTTCAGCGAGTCAACTGTTTCATTATATTCAGTGGTATCAGATAAAAAGTCAACTATTACTTCCGATTGCAATACAGGATTTCTGCTATCTTCACCTGTATCAATATCACTTTTACAAGAAACAAAAATAAGGAACAGTAAATAATATAATACTATGACTCTTTGCATCTGCTTATAATTTTAGAATTAAACCTTCCAGATGAAGCCAGAACCTGCTATCAAAAAGAGATGTGCCCGGCGCAGCCTGCTAATATATTTAGATTTTAATCGATTCATGCATTATATACATGCTCATTTTATATCACTAAAGTTAATACATTTTTCTTTAAAAGCTCCTTTAATATGCTTATTTTAACAACAAATAAAATCCTTTATGTCAGTAAATGAGTGCTTGTATTAAGGCCAATAAGAGAAAAACTACTACTTTGCTTTTTTTAGAGCGAAACAATGAAAGACACTCCGTCATCAAGATCGG
>PWND01000078.1 GCA_003557965.1 Bacteroidales bacterium
AAAAAGAACTACTGGAAAAGATGAACTCAGGCAAGCTTAACCACGAAGAACTGGAAAAAGTTTCAAAACTTTACTCTGAAACTGAGAAAGAGCTAGAGATTAAAACAAACAGATGGTTAGAATTATCAGAATTTCTTTAATTATAAGGTTTTTTAAAACTTTTATTAAAGCATTTTGTTTAATTTGGTACATTCGTTTTCTAAGCTATACAGCAATATCTATTACAGATGAAAAAAATACTGGTAATTTATTATACCCAAACAGGGCAGCTAAAAGAAATTACTGATTCTGTATTCAAATACTTTGAAAATAACACAGGTTTAATTGTTGACTATTACAGAATAAAACCGGTAAATGATTTCCCGTTTCCATGGCCTTCAGATGATTTTTTTGATGCAATGCCTGAGTCTGTTAACGGGATACCAATGGAGTTAAATCTTGAAGATTTTGATTCCGGGGCAAATTATGACCTTGTTGTTTTGGCATACCAGGTATGGTTTCTTAGCCCTTCAATACCGGTTAATTCATTCTTAATGTCGGATAAAGCAAAAATATTTTTCAAAGATAAAGACGTCATAACACTATTAGGAGTAAGAAATATGTGGGTGCTTGCCCAGGAAAAAGTTAAAAAATATCTAAAGCAATACGGGGCAAGGTTGGCAGGAAATATATGCCTTGTTGATAAAACTAACAACCTTGTATCAGTGTTAACAATTATTAAGTGGCTTATGTATGGGAATAAGGGGCCGCATAATCTACTTCCTGAAGCAGGTGTGTCACAAAAAGATATAAAAGATGCTATAAAATATGCGAAACCCATTGAGAAATCACTGTTATCAAGTGATTACGCTGACTTGCAAAATGAACTGATAAAGCTTAATGCTGTTACCGTGAGTTACCATATTATAAAAATTGAAAAGAATGCTTTCAGGATTTTTAAAAAATTTGCATCATTTATTCTAAAGAAGGGAAAATCAGGCGACAGAAAACGCATTAAAAGAGTACGGTTTTTTAAATATTATTTAATTTTTGCTATATACCTTTTATTTCCAATAGCCTCTTTGGTATTCATGATAAAAAAGGCAATAAACTATCGCGGAGCTAAAAAGGAAATTAAGTATTATCAGGGAGTTTAAAATAAAATTTTTAATTTTGCACTCTGAAAAAAAGGATATATTATAAATACTACCACAATATATATGACAAATAAGGCTGTTTATATAAATGCAATATCTAAGTTTTTACCAAACAATCCTGTAAGTAATGATGAGATGGAAGGCTACCTTGGATTTATTAATGGTAGTCGTTCAAGGTCTAAAAACCTCATTCTCAGAAATAATGGAATAAAGCAAAGATACTACGCACTTGACAAAAACGGCAATTCAACTCATACAAATGCTGAACTTGCTGCTGAAGCTGTAAGAAGGCTTCAAAACGACACTTTTAACATTAACGACATAGAGCTTTTAACATGCGGAACCAGCTCTCCGGATTACATGGTGCCGGCACATTCTGCAATGATCCAGGGTGTGTTGGGTTGTAAGCCAATCGAGGTTGTTACAGCAGGCGGAACATGCAATTCAGGCATGTTGGCTTTAAAATATTCTTATATGTCTATACACATTGGCATGGTGAAAAACTCTGTTTGTGTAGGTTCCGAAAAGACATCAGCCTGGCTTAGATCTGAAAATTTTGAAGAAGAGGCTGAGTATCTTGAAAAGCTTGGAGAAAACCCTTATGTTGCATTTGAAAAGGAGTTTCTAAGGTGGATGCTGTCAGATGGTGCTGCTGCTGTGTTATTGCAGGACAAACCAAATAAAAATGGGATATCGCTAAAAATTGAATGGATAGAAAATAAGTCTTATGCGAATGAGCTTGAAACATGCATGTATGCAGGTGGAGTAAAAAATGGTGATGGCAGTTTAACTCCATGGCGAGATTTAAGCCAAAAAGAGCAGCTTGGCAATTCTGTTTTTGCATTACAGCAAGACACAAAAGTTCTGGAAAATTCAATAACAAAGTATGGTGGAATGTTTCTTGCAGAGGTTTGCGAAAAGCACTCTTTCAAGCCTGCTGATATAGATCATTTTCTACCTCATATGTCATCTGAGTTTTTTAGGAAGAAGATTATAGAAGACTCAAGCCGTCAGGGTTTACCAATTCCTGAAGACAAATGGTTTACTAATCTTGACAAAGTGGGTAATGTTGGTGCTGCTTCAGCATTTTTAATGCTTGAAGAGCTGTATAATTCAGGGAATTTTGAAAAAGGGCAAAAAATTCTGATAATGGTGCCTGAAAGTGCAAGGTTTTCTTACACTTATGCATTATTAACCGTAGTGTAAAATGGATAAAGATAAGGTTCCACAAGATGATGAAAACCTTTTGGAAGGTAAAACACGCGAACTTCAATATGCAGTTGATGAGGAAGGAAAGTATGTTCCGGTTAAAAGCGTTGGATGGGAACCCAAAAATATTGTTTTGAAGCAGGAATGGGAAATTATTAATGAGGAAGTTGCCCGTGCAAAAGAGCTCGTTGAAAAAGGTAAGTACAGCCCTTTATATTACCACATGAAAAAAAACCTGATGTCAAGCCGCGTATTAGCAAAGTATGCCGAAATCTCATGGTTTAAAGTAATACGGCATTTAAGGCCTAAAGCATATTCAAAGCTTACATCAGCCCAGATTAAAAAGTATAAATATGCTTTCAACATGAAAGATAGCGATGATTTAAACAAAATAGACTAACAGCAAATGAGAATAGATTTTTCCCATAAGATGGCAGCACATTGTGAAAATGGTGTAATTTCAAACCTGCTCTCACATTATGGCATTAATTTAAGTGAAGCCATGGTTTTTGGCATAGGCTCCGGGATTTATTTTTCTCACCTTACCATGTTTAAGTTAAACGGATTACCGGTAACCTCCTTCAGGCCTTGGCCGGGAGCAATATTTAAAAGAGCTTCAAAAGCTTTGGATGTTGATTTTAAGGTAAAAAAATTCAGCAATAAGGAAAAAGCTATGCTGGCTTTAGATGAAAATATCAGTAAAGGCATCCCTACTGGTATGTCGGTGGGAGTATTTCATTTAACATATTTTCCTACTCCCTACAGATTCCACTTTAATGCTCACAACATAATTTGTGTTGGAATAGAAAATGGTAGCTACATAATTAGCGACCCCACTATGGAAGACTTTCAAATGCTTTCTTATGAGGATTTGAAAAGGGTAAGATATGCCCAGGGCCTTCAGGCACCAAAAGGTAAAATGTACTATATCAAAAACATCAAAAAAGATGTAAACATTGAAAAAGCCATTATTAAAGGAATAAAAAGAACAGTAAGAGAAATGATTAAGCTTCCCGGCCCGATAATAGGCGTTAGCGGCATGAAATATCTTGCAAAAAGAATAAGAAAATATCCGGTGAAGTATGACAAACGAAATGCTGCCCGTCATTTAGGT
>PWND01000061.1 GCA_003557965.1 Bacteroidales bacterium
AAATATAAAAGCACTGATCATAACCGGGAAGTTTATTGCTTTTAATCCTTCCATAACCATTCCAACCGGAGAGTTGTGCTGCATAATCAATTCTGTCCGTTCCTGAAGTTTTTCCTGATTATAGGAATCATCAGCCGTTACATGAACCTGCTCAATTGGGGTAAATTTAAAATGTTCGGGGAATGCTGCTCTTACAGATACAACAATGAAAAATGTAAGAAAAACCCAAATCAGGAATTGTGTCAGTCCTACCATCCCAACACCAAAGATTTTCCCCATCATAAGCTGAAACGGCTTTACAGATGAAACGATAATCTCAACAATTCGGCTTGTTTTTTCTTCCAAAACACCTCTTAAAACCTGTGAACCAAAAAGAAATATAAAGAAATATATCAGGATTCCGCTAATAATCCCAAGTGCCATGCTAATTTCGGGATAATCAGTTTGTTCAACACCATCTTTTAAAAGCCTCACCGCCATAATATTCATCTGCGTATCTATACTTCTTAAAACCTCCTCATCAATGCCGGCTTTTTCGAGCTTCAGGCTTTCAAATTCATGTTTCAACAGGTTTTCAACATACAATTTTGCATTCATATTAACGGATTTTTCACTAAAAATCCTTATCCCCTGCGGTGCAGTGAATGCAAATTCAGGCAAATGCAAAACAGCATCAAAACTTCCTCTTTTATGAAGCTCTATTGCATCATGAATATTTACAGGCAAGTGTGTAAATTTAACATTATTACCATCTTTAAAAGTATCAAAGAAAAAATCGGTATCATCAACTACGGCGACTTCATAGTCGCTATCCGACATCTGTGCAATAAAAACCGGGCCAACCATTAATGCAGCCATTAATATCGGGCCTAATATAGTCATAACAATAAAGCTACGCTTCTTTACCCTGCTCAGGTATTCTCTTTTTATTATAGTAAAGATTTTTTTCATGCTATTTATATATTATAATATCAAATTAAAAAACTGAACTATTTAATTATTATTACTTAGTTCATCAGGATACTTTCCTGTAACATTTTTAATAAAAATATCATTCATGCTTGGCAGCAACTCCTGAAATGAAATAATTTTCCCCACATTTGTAAGTTTCTTAATCAAATCATTAGATGAGTCAGAATTCACCTGTGATTTAATTTTGCATTTTATGTGGTTATCAAGTTTATCTTCAACTTTAACAATATAATCATTCCCAAGTTCTGCAACAATATCAGTTTTTGCTTCAGCAATTTCTGCACTAAACGTACCAGTAGAATATGATTTTTTAATGTCAGTTACTTTCCCTTCCAGAATTTTTTCTGATTTATTTATAAGAGCAATATAGTCGCAAAGTTCTTCAACAGATCCCATGTTGTGAGTTGAAAAAATAACTGTGGCTCCTTTGTTTTTTAAATTAAGAATTTCATCTTTCAGCAGGTTAACATTTATAGGGTCGAATCCTGAAAATGGCTCATCGAATATTAATAATTTCGGGTTATGCATAACGGTAATAATAAACTGAACTTTTTGTTGCATCCCCTTTGAGAGTTCTTCAACCTTTCTATCCCACCATGGCAAGAGTTCAAATTTTTCGAACCATTCTTTAAGTTTCTTTTTTGCATCAAGGCCTGATACATTTTTAAGTTTAGCGAGGTACAAAGCCTGTTCGCCAACTTTCATTTTTTTATACAAGCCGCGTTCTTCCGGCAGGTATCCAATTTGGTGAACGTGCTCTGGTTTTAGCCTTTCACCTTCGAAATACAACTTTCCATTATCCGGCCCAATTATCTGGTTAATGATTCTGATAAGCGTGGTTTTTCCTGCGCCATTAGGCCCCAACAATCCAAAAATGGATTTTTCAGGAACCGACATAGAAACATTATTAAGAGCCCGGTGATTTGAGTAATCTTTTGTTACTTCTTCGGCAATGAATAGGTCTTTCATCTGTGTAAATTAGTTTAATAAGCTATTTTGCAAACATTTTTGTATTCAATCATTTATCTTCAGGTGCTTCTAACCCTATGGTGCACTAATGCTTTACACCTGCACTTTTATTTACACCTGGAAGATAATAATTGCATCCTTCAGGTTAAAAAAACTAATTAAAGTGTTCTCTCATTTTTTCAAAGAAGCTTTTATCTGAGCTTTGCGGTTTGGGGGCAAAGTTTGGAGATTTAGCAAGGTTGGCAAGTATGTTTTTTTCTTCTTTACTCACACTTTTCGGGGTCCAGACATTAATACTAACAAGTAGGTCGCCTCTTCCGTAGGAGTTTATAGAAGGTAATCCTTTGCCTTTAAGCCTTAGTACTTTCCCTGATTGAGTACCCGGTTCAATTTTTATCCTGGCTTTTCCTTCCAGTGTAGGGACATCCACCGTAGTTCCCATCACAGCTTCAGGAAATGATACATAGTGTTCAAAAATAAGGTTATTTCCTTCCCTGACCAGATTTTCATGTTTTTTCTCTTCAACCAGCACAATAAGGTCGCCGGGCACTCCTCCCCTGGCAGCAGCATTTCCTTTTCCACTAAGTGAAAGTTGCATTCCTTCCGCTACACCAGCGGGTATATTAATGCTAATAACTTCTTCATCTTTCACTATTCCGTTTCCATAGCATGAGGTACATTTATCAGTAATAACCTTCCCTTCGCCACCACAGGCAGGACATGCTGAAGTAGTTTGCATTTTGCCCAGAAAAGTACTTGTTACCCTTGTTACCTGCCCCATTCCATTACATGTAGAGCAAGTTTTAAAAGAACTGCCGCCTTTAGCTCCAGAGCCTCTACAGGTTTTACATTCTACATACTTGCTCACTTTTACTTTCTTCTCAACGCCATTAAGAATATCTTCTAAAGTTAGTTTAACTTTTATTCTAAGGTTAGAACCCCTGTTTACACGCCTGGAGGATCTGCCTGAGCCTCCAAACCCACTGAAGCCACTAAAAGCACTTCCAAAAATATCACCAAACTGGCTGAAAATATCTTCCATAGACATACTGCCACCAAAGCCTCCCCTGCCAAAATCATTTCCTAATCCTGAGTGCCCGAACTGATCATATCTTGCCTTTTTGTCGGGATTACTAAGAACTTCATAAGCTTCAGCTGCTTCTTTAAACTTATCTTCGGCCGTTGCGTCATTAGGGTTTTTATCAGGGTGATACTTTAATGCTTTTTTCCGATACGCCTTTTTAATCTCCTCTGCTGTGGCATTTTTAGAAACTCCTAAAACTTCGTAATAATCTCTTTTTCCCATATAATAAAATAATTAGTTTGCTACAACTACTTTAGCAAATCTTAAAACCTTTCCATTTAATAAATAACCTTTTTCAATTTCTTCAACCACTTTCCCTTTTTCTTCATCAGATTTAGCTTCAACATTTGAAATAGCTTCGTGAAAGTCGGTGTTAAAACTTTCTCCAACTGAAGGAATTTCTTCAACTCCTTTTTGATAGAGGATTGTTTTAAACTTTGAATGTATCAGCTTAATTCCTTTTACAAAAGATTCTTTATCTTCTTCACTGTTAGCTAATTCACAAGCTCTTGCAAGGTCATCATACACAGGGAGCAAAGCTGCAATAATTTCTGATGAAGCCATTTTGGAATGTTCAATTTTTTCTTTCAGGGTTCTTTTTCTATAATTATCAAACTCTGAAAACAGCCTTAAGTATTTGTCGTTAAGCTCATCAATTTGCTCCTGCAGTTTTGCAACCTCATCATTTTCTTCTACATCTTGCTCTTCATCCTCTTCTATAGCAGTTTTTTCCTTTTCGTCATTTATACTTTTTTCATCTTCATTAGTGTCTGACTTTTTGTCGTCATTATTTTGTTCTAAGTCAGATTCGTTATTGTTTTGTTCTGTTTTATTATTTTCGACCATTTTGTCTTTTTCTTCATCTTTTCTGTTCATATCCCATCAAGCAATTTAAGAATTAATCATTATAAAAATTTCACGCATCATTGTCTATCAAAGTTTCTGCCAACAATAGCAATCCGTCAAAATGTCAGTCAGAGGATATTCTTTCAATCTTTGCACCCAGGTTTTTAAGCCTGTTATCAATATTTTGGTAACCTCTATCAATTTGTTCTATGTTGTATATGGTACTTTCCCCTTCTGCGCTTAGTGCAGCAAACAGCAGAGCCATTCCTGCCCTAATATCCGGTGAAGTCATTTCCAGCCCTCTAAGCTTGTGTTCCCTGTTAAGGCCCACAACTGTAGCTCTGTGTGGGTCACACAGGATTATTTGAGCTCCCATATCAATAAGTTTGTCAACAAAGAACAGCCTGCTTTCAAACATCTTTTGATGAATAAGCACACTTCCCTTTGCCTGAATAGCGGTAACCAGGGCAATACTCAGCAAGTCGGGAGTAAATCCCGGCCATGGAGCATCACTAATTGTAAGTATGCTGCCATCAAGAAAAGTTTCAACCCTGTATTCATTTTGTGCAGGGATAAAAATATCATCATTATTAATCAGTTTTAGGTTAATGCCAAGTTTTTGAAAAACATCAGGAATAATCCCAAGTTGATTATATGAAACATTTTTAATAGTAATTTCAGACTGTGTCATTGCCGCTAATCCGATGAAGCTGCCAATTTCAATCATATCAGGTAGTATCGCGTGGTTACAACCTCCAAGTTCACTAACTCCATTAATAGTAAGCAAGTTTGATCCAACTCCGGATATTTTAGCTCCCATAGAGTTCAGCATTTTACATAACTGTTGCAGATAGGGTTCACACGCGGCGTTATATATAATTGTTTCACCTTTTGCCAATGTTGCAGCCATAAGAATGTTGGCTGTACCTGTTACAGAGGCTTCATCCAAAAGCATATATGCTCCTTTGAGCCTTTTTGCTTTTAAAACAGAGTATCCATGGTTTTCATCAACAAAAAATTCAGCACCAAGTTTTTGCAAGCCAATAATGTGAGTATCAAGCCTTCTTCTTCCAATTTTGTCACCTCCGGGTTTAGGGATTAATGCCTGGCCAAAGCGAGCCAGCAATGGCCCAATAACCATAACAGACCCTCTAAGTTTAGAAGAGGCCGAGATAAAGTCAGCAGATTTTACAAAACCAATATCAACCTGGTCTGCCTGAAAAGAGTACTTTGCGCTTCCAAGTTTTTGAACTTTAACACCCATGCTTTGCAGCAGCTTGATAAGGTTATTAACATCCAAAATGTCAGGAATGTTGTCAATAATAACTTCATCAGGGGTAAGAAGGCATGCACAAATGATTTGTAATGCCTCATTTTTAGCGCCCTGGGGATAAATATCACCTTTTAAGCTTTTCCCGCCAATAATTTTAAAAGATTCCATATTAAAATATTTTGTTTAAAAGTTTGAAGCAATATAATTATGTGCAAATATGGCTAAATTTTTTGATAGTATTGTTTTAATATACTAATCAAAAAACATTAAAATATTCACAAACAACCAAAGCAAGCCGGTATGATTGTAGTAAAACTAAAAAAGTTTAGCTTTTTCTGCCTTTGTAGGAGCCTTTAACATAAGATTTATGTCCGCTTTGCTGCTGTTTTCCATAGGAATGTTTTCTTTTTTTGCTTTTAGACAGTATATCTGCGGTATGGTTAAGCTTAACTTTATCACTCAATAAAATTTTTCCCTTGGATAGAGTTTCAAGGTCAGCAGCAATATCTTCGTCCGTAACAGACTCTCTGTTCCATGTAAGATATGATTTTTTCAAGTGATTAGCTATTAGCTTAATAAGTGCATCTTTTTCTTCACCTTCTTCGAATTCACAAGCTTTTTCTATCATTCTTTCTATATGCCTTCCATAATGTTTAAAGGCAATATTATTGGTAGAATACCTGAGTTGCTCAGGTTTGTTAGAAAGGGTTTCCAGTGAAGGTTTTGGATAGGGCGAGTCAACATCAAGCTCAAAATTCGACATTATAAACAAATGATCCCATAGCTTATGTTTAAAATCACTTACATCTCTAAGATGAGGATTTAGCTGCCCCATAACATTTATTGTAGCTTTAGCAAGCTTATTGCGTTTTTCGGGCGATTCAACGGTTTTAATGTGTTCAATCATTTTTTGAATATTTCTTCCATATTCGGAAATATTCATTTTTGAACGAGAAGTATTATATTCCATAAAAAAAATGTAATAGGTTAGGGTTACAAAATACTAATATACAAACTTTTATAAGTAAACGTTTATTGCTTCTATTATTGTTAATTTAATATTAATTTTTAACAGGGGTAATTTAGTTAAGGGATAATTACCTTAATAAGATTAACACATTTAAGCATTAAAGTAAACGAAAATAAAATCATAATAATTAACTGCAAAGATATGCAATAATACTAAAACACAAATAATTAACTTAAAATTTTAAGTTTGGCATACTTTAATAATAGTTGCTTTTTCCCAAAATTATTGAATAACACATGCGCTTTTGCATTTTCTCCTTTACCTTCAAGAAGTTGAATTGTCCCAATTCCAAATCTTTGATGTTGAATAGTCATATCAACTTTTAAGCTGGACGGGCTTAACTTTCCAAACTCAGAATCATCATTATTGCCGGTGTTATTATCCTGCTTTTTTTTAATACTGTTTACCGATACAAAATTACTTCTGCTTTCAGCAAAGCTTTCGAAGTTAGCAGGTTTTTTATTAAAAGTGCTAAAAATACCTGCCATATCATCAATATGTTTTTGATCAATTTCATCAATAAACCTGCTATGTTCACAGAAATTTAATTCACCAAAACGATATCTCGTTTCAGCAAAAGACATAAATACTTTTTTCATGCCCCTGGTAATTGCGACATAAAACAACCTTCTTTCTTCTTCAAGCTCAGCGCTTGATTCTAAAGACATTTGTGAAGGGAACAGGTTTTCCTCAAGCCCTGCAAGAAATACAACCGGAAACTCAAGGCCTTTAGCTGAGTGCATAGTCATAAGTGATACATAGCTTTTATTATCAGCATTCTGTTTGTTTTCTTCCATGTCCATATCCGTCATTAGTGCTGCTTCCTCAAGAAACAGCTCAATTGTTTTCAAAGAGTTTTCGCCTTCTACATCATCAGGATTTTCAGCAAATTCTTTAAGTGCATTTAATAATTCGTCAATATTTTCAAGCCTCATTTCAGATTCAGGAGTTTCCTGGTCTTTATAATGCTTAATAATTCCTGAGTTATTAACCGTCAATTTACCGATTTCATAAGCATTTTGCTTATTTATTTGTGTTTTCAAACTTTTAATCATAAACACAAACTCACTTATTTTATTCTGAATGTTGCTACCAATGCTGACTTTATAATTAGCAGGATTTTCGGCAACATCCCAAACCGGAACGTTATTTTCATTAGCTGCAACTAAGATTTTATTCAAAGTGGTATCACCAATACCCCTGGCCGGGAAGTTAATAATGCGGACAAAAGCCTGCTCATCATAATGGTTAACTATTAACCTAAAATACGCTAATAAGTCTTTTACTTCTTTTCTTTGGTAAAATGAAACGCCTCCAAAAACTTTGTATGGAATGCTAAGTTTTCTCAACGATTCTTCAAGAGTTCTCGATTGATAGTTTGTACGGTATAAGACAGCAATATTATCCGGAGTAAAATTTTCTTTTTTCATAAGTTCAAAAATTTTTGCTCCAATAACTGCGGCCTCCTCATTTTCGTTAGCTGCATTAAACAGGTGAATTCTTTCACCCTCTTCATTATTTGTCCAAACCGCTTTTTTTATTTGCTCTTTATTGTTTTCAATAACACTGTTGGCAGCATCAACAATATTCTTTGTTGATCGGTAGTTTTGTTCAAGTTTGAATAAGCTAAAGTCTTTGTAATCCTTTTTAAAATTGATAATATTTTGAATATTTGCACCTCTGAATGCATATATACTTTGTGCATCATCTCCTACTACACAAATGTTTTCATTATTAGCTGACAGTTTCTTAACGATAAGGTACTGTGCAAAATTAGTATCCTGGTACTCATCAACCAGAATGTATTTAAATTTATTCTGATATTTGTATAATGCTTCCGGGTGGTCTCTTAATAATACATTGGTATTAAAAAGCAGGTCATCAAAGTCCATTGCAGAGGCTTTTTTGAGCCTTTGCTGGTATAATTTATAGATTAAGCCAATGTGTGGCCTTTTGCATTGGCTGTCGTAAGTTTGAATTTCAAAGTCGTTGTTATATTCTTCAACAGAAATAAGATTATTTTTTGCATTTGAAATCCTGTTTACTACTACTGCTGGTTTATATTCTTTTTCATCAAAGTTTTGTTCTTTGATAATATTTTTTAATAATCTTTTTGAGTCTTCGGTGTCATATATTGTAAAGTTAGATGGGAAACCAGTTCTTTCCGATTCGAACCTCAGGATTTTGGCAAAAACGGAGTGGAATGTTCCCATCCATAAACTTTTAGCTTTAGGCCTTCCAACTAATGAGGCAATTCTTTCCTTCATTTCGGAAGCTGCTTTATTGGTAAAGGTAAGAGCAAGTATGCTAAACGGGTCAATTCCTTTACTAAGCAGATATGCAATTCTATATGTGAGAACCCTGGTTTTACCTGAGCCGGCACCTGCAATTACTAAAACAGCTCCATCAGTTGCTTCAACGGCTTTTTTCTGAGCTTCATTCAAATCAGATAAAAAATCAGTCATAATAATAAAAAGGCTAACTATTAAATACAATATCCAGGCTTATCCCTGAATAAAAACAAAAAAAGTTTTCGGTTATACTAAAAAATGTGAAGTTACTTAAGTAATTCTCACACCCATCACAATAATATCATCAATTCTTTCATGGCCTTCTGACCAGTCAACAATAGTTTTTTCAAGAATATCTCTTTGTTCTTCCATCGGTTTCAGATGGATATCAAGTAGTAATTGCTTAAAGTTTTTGTTCATAAACTTTTTACCTTCAGGCCCACCGAATTGGTCTTTATATCCATCAGAGAACATATACAACATATCTCCCTTTTTTACTTCTATTCTGTGGTTTTCGAAGCTTCTGTCAGCTCTTCTGTGAATACCAATAGGCATTCTGTCGCCTGAAGTTTCATGCAGTTCATTATCTCTAAACAGAAACAGCGGGTTATTTGCACCGGCAAAGTCAATTGCACTATTTTCTACATCATAAATAAACATTGCAATGTCCATTCCATCTCTTGATTCACTCGCTTCATCCTTTTGCCTAAGTGATTTCATCACCTGGTTTCTGAGTTGGTCGAGTACTTCTCCTGCATTAAGGTTGTTGCTTGAGCTAATAATCTGGTTCAGATAAGCTATTCCCAACATGCTCATAAATCCGCCTGGCACTCCATGCCCTGTACAGTCAGCAGCAACAGCAACAATTCTATTCCCCATTCTTCCCAGCCAGTAAAAGTCGCCACTAACAATATCTCTTGGCATAAACAGAATAAATCTTTCAGGTAAAAGCTTGTCTATGTATTCAGCCGGTGGTAAAGCAGCAGTTTGTATTCTTTTTGCATATTCAATACTATTAGTAATACTTTCATTCTGCTTAGCAATTTTATCTCTTTGTTGTTCAATTTCATCTTTTTGCTTAACAACCTCGGCAGTTCTTTCTCTTACAATACCTTCAAGAATTTCTTTTTCTCTTTTTAGTCGTCTTGTATTAAGAACAATTATGCCATATACCGCCAAAATAAGAAGTATCGCATAAGCTATATATGCCCATATTGTTCTGTACCATGGAGGCAGAATTACAATGTTAAATGTGGCAATTTCGCTTTCAACACCATAAACATTTCTTGCCTTCACCATAAAATCATAGGTTCCTACAGGGATATAGGAGTATATTGCCTGATTTGAAGTACTCCATCTTGACCAGTCATCAAAGCCATCCAGCTTGTAGCTATATTCTATTTTCTCCTGGCTTTCAAAGAAAGGAGCTGAAAAAGTAAACTCCAGGTTATTCAGTTCATAATTGAGTACTGGTTTAAATTGTTCGGACTGCTCAGTATCCAGTATCCTTTGGCCTAAATCAGTAATTAAAAAGTTCGTACCACCAAACAATAGTGAATCAGTTAAAGTGCTAACATTTCTAATAAGAGCATTAAAAGGTTGCTCATAATCTTTTACTGTAGCGGTATTGAAGCTAAATAGCTGATTTGAAATTCCAAACCATGCAGTGTTATTTGAATCAACATACACAGCATCGCACCATAAAGAAGGTAAAGCTTTAAATGGCCTTGAAATTGTTTTGAAAGATTCGTCCTGTTGTTTTTCTAACATCTCAATCCAAACTTCCTGTTGATCAAAGTATCTTGACATCCAAAGATTTCCTTCTGAATCTTCAGCAATATCAAAATAGCCTGCTGTTTCCTTGTCAATATTGCCGGGAAATGCAGGGTCTCTAACAAATCTTTCATTTTCAGAATCAAAAATATAGATACCTTCAGAGGTAACAAATAAAATTCTATCATCAAATTCAAAAAGTTTGAGAAAGTTTAAATTATCAGGTAAGCCATGTTCAGTACTATATAGCTTAAAATCGTGTAAATCCGTTTTAACATAACCAATTAGTGGGGATGAGAGCCAAAGTTTATCTTTTGCAACTTCTATAATATCAATGTAGGTTTGACGATGCTCCTCTAATAGTTCATGAGAAACCCACAGGTTGTCATTTATATATTGTATGTACTCTAAGCCTGTGGACAAGCCCAGGTAGATTCTGTCAGGGTAGAATTTTGATACATGAACTTCAAATGTATTATGAGTTTTTGATTCTCTTATTAGGTCAGCTGTAATTGATCTTACATTAAAGCTTTCATCAATAATAAAAACCTCCCCTCTTCCACCTGCAATTAGGTAATCTCTTTTATTATTAGGGTTTTTCCAAATATCGAAAGAATTAATTGCCACCCTGATATTTTCAAAATTAACAAATCTTGGAGGCGAGTCAGAAAAAGTGTTTAAATAATATGCTCCCGATGTTGTTGCCACTACAATGGTGTTATTAAACTCAATAATATCAACAATTAGCCCCCTGAAGCCCGACACTTCACTAAACTGCATTATTGGGTTAAACACATTGGTGTATGATATTCCATTATTCAGTGCCATCCATACAGGGCTGTCTTTTATTGAAGAATTATGATATATATAGTAAACAACATCATCCTGTAAGCCGGCACTTTCATTAACAATATATTCAATATTGCCTTTTTTATCAGTAATAACAACACCTCCACCTGTAGCAAACCCAAACCTGTTATCCGGCAATTTTATTGCATTAAACAAGTATAACTCCTTTAATATATTTTGTGTTGTTTCAGGGAAAAAATCATTATTTATTTCGTAAGTATTAGTATTATATAGGGATACGCCATTTTGGTCAGTGCAAACCATTAAGTTATTCTCATCATAAGGTATTATAGCAAATATATTTTTATTCTTAAAAAAGTTTCCATTTGGCACTACTTCAAAACTTCCATTTCTAAGTTTTGTTAAACCATCCATATAGGTTCCAAGATAAATCTCGCTATCAATCACAAAATTAAAAAGCGGAAAATTGTTATTTCTAAATTCTGATGAATGTCTATAAACAGAAACCGTATCATTATTAATATCATAGGTAAAGAAGCCACATCTGGTTGAGAATAGCACATAGTTATCGTAAGCATATATTTTCCATACATCACTAAATTCGTGATACTTTTTGTCTATTTTGTCAAGCAAAGAAAAGTACTGCATAACACCATTCATATCCGGTGTAATGTATCCAAACTCTCCAACAGCCCCAACATAAACCCTACCATTTTTATCAACCTCAAGCATTCTAACAACAGAGTTATTATCAACCGGAATCATCCTCCAATCAACACCATCGTACTCAATCACACCAGCATGATTGCCAATATAAATAACCCCCCTGCTATCCTGTGTAATAGACCAGTTTTGTTCCATTCCCCTGTATGAAACCGGATCAAAATTCTTGATAAAAGGATTACCTAAGTGGTTAACCTGTGAATATCCTTTTAAAGAAAAAATAAGAAAAACTATTAAAAATATATACTTCATTTTGCCTATTATAAAAATAATTTTCAAAGGTCATAAAAGTATAAAAAAAATACAAATGAATAATACATTTTTAAAAAAAAGTTGGTTAAGAAATTGCATATATTGTTGATTTTTAACTATTTATCAAGGACAAAAAGAAGTGTAATTATTTCATGAATATTTTTAACATCAAGCAATAAACTAAATGTTTAATGTTTTGTTATATAGCTATAAAACTAAAAAAATGAATATACTTATTGCCGGTGGGTCAGGTTTTATTGGGCACAACCTATCCAGGGAATTACAGTCTTCTGGACATAATATTATAGTTCTTACAAGAAATAAAGAAAAGGTTTCACAACAAGCGGAGAGTTATGGAATAATTGACTATGAAGACTTACTAAATGGCAACATTCCATGTGAAATTTCCGGGGTAATAAATTTATCGGGATCATCAATCGCTTCAGGGCGCTGGACAAAAGGCAAGAAAGAAGAAATATTGCAAAGCCGTATAGATAGTACTATGGCTGTTATTTCTGCAATTGAAAAATCAATAATTCGCCCAAAAGTATTTATTAACTCTTCTGCTGTGGGATATTACGGAGATTGTGGAAACAAGATTTTGACAGAAAGTGACGGCTCCGGCAATGATTTTCTCTCAAAAGTTTGTGTTGAGTGGGAATCAGTTGCTTCTAAAGCCATATTATCAGGAGTGCGCACTGTTTATATGCGTACCGGTTTGGTATTAGGTAATGGCGGAGTATTAAACAAGCTAATTCTTCCATATAAGTTTTATATGGGAGGGATACCGGGAAGTGGTAAGCAATGGGTTTCCTGGATACATATAAAAGATATTTCAGGAATCATTGAGTTCATCCTTAAAAAAGAAGAAATACACGGCCCTGTAAACTTTACAGCACCGGAGCCGTTACAGATGAAAGACTTGCAAAAAGCTATAGGGAAAGTTTTACAAAGCCCTTCATGGTTAAAACTTCCTACTCCTTTTTTAAAAGTGGCACTGGGCGAAATGTCAAGTATTATGCTAAATAGCCAAAGAGTACTTCCTGACACTTTAATACGCAATAATTACCAATTTATTTATCCTTCAGTTGATGATGCTTTGCAGGATATTTTCAGCAAGAATAACCAAAGGTAATAAATGCAATTATCACTTCGATTAATGTAATAAAATAGTATTTAAAAATGCTCAATTTTTATGTACTATTCTTCTAATAGCAGTTTTTCTAATCTTTTAATTCTGTTTTCCAGTTCAT
>PWND01000316.1 GCA_003557965.1 Bacteroidales bacterium
ATAAAGTATATTTCTGCTTTATTTAGCTTTATTTTTTTATAGTAAGATTTTTTTTTGAAGAAGCTAAGCATCTCTAAAATCCGCTTAATTCCATTGTAACTGTGGGTATTAATAACAAGAACCCAACCAGTATCATCAGAATAATAAATGGCCAAATAAACTTAACCCATTTATGATATGATATTCTTGCAACTCCAAGAACTGCTATCAATACGCCTGAGGTAGGTGTAATCATATTTGTAAAGCCGTCGCCAAATTGGAAAGCCATTACTGTAGCCTGTCTGGATACGCTGATTAAGTCGCTGAAAGGTGCCATAATAGGCATTGTAATAGCAGCTTTTGCGGAGCCAGACGGGATAACCACATTAACTATAGTTTGAATTACATACATAACCCCTACTGAGGCAATTTTTCCAAAATTACCCATTGCTTTTGACAAACCATAAAGGATAGAATCAATAATACCACCGTCAGAAAGAATTACAATAATTCCTCCTGCAAGCCCAACAATAATAGCAGCCGACATAATATCTTTAACACCATTAAGAAATAAATTTGCTATTTCATTCGCTGTTTTATTTATTGCAATTCCTGATGCAATTCCCATAGCCATAAACAGTGTGGCAATTTCCATCACATACCACTGGTAACCCATTACGCCAACTATCAGATAAAGAATTGTGTATCCGAGAAGTAGTAAAACAAAATAATGAACAGACTTCCTTAATGCAAATACACCTATTATTGCAAACAAAGCCGTTGACACAGGAATAATCCTAGAGACAAACTCTGCATTTCCAATTTTCATTGTTGTGCTTGGATATACAAATGAGAAAACAGCCAACACACATAATATTATACCATAAACAAACCATGCTATTTTGGGTGTATAATATTCTATTTTTTCTGATTCAGATGCGCCCTTTTTTCTCCAATACTCGTCTTCTTCGTACATTATTGAGCTTTTCGGGTTTTTTGATACTTTTTTAGCATACCTTAAAACGAAAACGATTCCTATAGCTGTTATTATAATAAAAGCAACAAGCCTGTATTCTATTCCTGAAAACAACGGAATATCTGCCAGGCCCTGTGCTATTCCAATAGTAAAAGGATTCAGTATTGCACCTGCAAATCCCAGGTGAGCTGCAACATATACCATACATACACCAACAATACTATCGTACCCCATAGATATAGCCAGTGGAATTAAAATAATAACAAATGCTATTGTTTCTTCACTCATGCCAAATATAGCCCCAAACAAGCTAAACATAATCATTATCAAAACAATAATGATATTATTTACGCCCATTTTTCTCATTAGGCTATATTTATCAAGGCGCTTTGTAAATTTCAAAAACGCCATGATTGCCACATCAATTGCTTTACTATGGTTCATAATCCAGAAAGCTCCCCCTATCATCAGGATAAAAACAATAATATTACTTTGATTTACAAATCCGTGAAACAATGCTGAGAAAACGTGCCAGGTTTGGTATGTTGAAGGAGTTTCTGGTTTATGTTCTTCGGGAAGGTTTTCTTCATAGTAAAAAACCATAAGTTCTTGCTCTTTACCATCTATCAGGCGAGTTTCCTGCACATATTTCCCGGGAGGAATAATCCATGTTAATATAGCAGACAAAACTATTATTGAAAAAACTATAACATAAGTGTGGGGAACTTTCTTTAACATATAAGGTTAGATATTATTAAGGTTTAGATATATTATTTAATACTAAATATTTCGCCGGGCAAATAAATATCTAAAACTATATTTTTTGCTCCCAGCTTCCCTCCTTCTTCATGATAGGATTTCTCACTATTAGAAAAAACAACTACCTGTGATGCTCCAACTACTTCGGCATCACTGCCATTTACCAGGATTGCTGTTGACTCATCAATTCCTATCCCGGTATGATCGGGGTATTCGATTATAAGGCTTAGCAACCTGTTGTACCTGCTCCTCCATACAAAGTGTTGGTCAATAATTACATTATCCAGAAACCCTAAGCCATTTGAAATTAAAACGTTTTCAGCTTCAATAGTTCTTGGTGTTGTTCTATATTCGGGATAAAATTTTTCATCACCGGTAATCATCTTTTTACTCATAACGGCTGCACCTGCACTTGTGCCGGCTATCATTGCGCCGTTTTTCCATGCTTCAATAATAGCCGACTCAATTTCTGTTTTGTGCACTATATCCATAAACCTGTTTTGGTCGCCTCCTGTTATGTATATTAATGATGCATGCCTTATTGAATCAACCCATTCCATTTTCGGTTCTTCATCATGCAAAAAATTATATCCTGCTATATTTTCAACACCCATACGGTATAGCTGTTCCGATGTCCATATTATAGCAGAATCAGGCAGTTCGCTTGACATTGGTAATATAACCATATAGCCACCATTATACAGCCCTGCTTCTGAGATCATTCTGTCCATTAATGAATCAGGCCTGCTCCCGCCTCCAATAATAAACAACTTGCCTCTGCCTTTATCTTCTGCCGGTTGCTTAGTATCATATTCTGAACATGATACTAAGCAAACTGCAAAGAAAAGGCACAATATCTTAAATCCTTTCATGCTATTTCTGTTTGTTAATCGCCCGAGGTTTCAAAAACGTGAATATCAGTTAATGCAATTGAATACATATCAGTACACTCAAAATGCCTGAATGCAATATGAATACTTTCACCTGCATAGTCAGTTAAGTCAAGGTCTCTTAAAATCCAGACCCAGTTTTCCATATCAGGTTGTAAGGTTTCAACAAATATTTGCTCGAAATCATCCGGCTCTGTGCCTGTAGTTGACACCAATACAGCATATCTTTCAAGCCTGAACTCCGGCCCGTTTGCCCTGGGCGTAACATAATACTCCAACCTTGCACCTGCAACTTCACCAAGGTCAATTTCCGGAGTTATTATCCAGTTGTCAGGCGTTAAAGGCTGATCTTCCGGCTCATACCAGGAATCTGATAAAATATAATACTCATCACCCCAATAATGCCAGTACCAATTATGTCCATCACCATCAAGGTCAATTAATGTCCAACCTTCAGGTGGAAAATCTGTTTCAAGCGCCGGGTCATCAAATTTCTCCCTGAATATTGTTGAAACAAGGCTGACTCTTTCAGATTTTTCGAGCTTGTTGTAGTGTAAGTCTTCAATTGGAGTAACTGTAAGGGTAACATCGTATGTGCCATCTTCATCATAAATTACAACAGGATTTTCTTCAGTTGATGTTTCCCCGTTATCAAAATCCCAAAAATACTCTACTGCATTAATTGACTTATTTATAAAACTTACTTCGTAGTTTATGCGGCCTGTTTCTTCATTGGTGAAAGTTGATACCTCATAATCAAAATCAGCTTGCGTGCTTGCAGTTGGCACTTTCATTTCCTCTTCACAAGAAAGAAACATAACCAGGGATACTAATATTATTATTGGAAGCCTGTGAATCAATTTGTTTTTCATTTGTTTGTATTTTTTTATTTTTAAATAATATCAAAGTAATATAAGCACTTATTAGCATGCGCTAATGAGTAAAACCTGAAAGAATTAATAGCCATCATTTTGATACATTCCTTCATGATTATTTGTTAGCAGTTCATTTAAAGGTATAGGAAATAATGTTTGATATTCATCATAAACATTTTCCAAAACTTCAATTGCTTTGCCTGTCCTTACAAGGTCAAACCACCTGTGCCCTTCGAAAGCAAATTCTTTCATTCTCTGGTTTTCAATTTCTTGCAGAAGAGCTATATAGTTTGAAGATAAAACTTCATCAAGCCCTGCTCTTTCTCTTATTTCATTAATATCAGCATGAATTAATTCCACTTCATTTTCAAGTATTGCATTAGCTTCAGCTCTAATAAGAAACATTTCAGCAAGCCTGAAAACATAAACATTATCAGTTCCCTGTTCAATATCACTATACTTAATAGCATACATGTCATTTCCGGCAACACCAATAGAAGCGTCACGCCTTAAATCGTTATCATCAAAGGCATCAAACAGTTCTTCTTTAGGGGCAAATTCATGCCTTCCGCTTATTGATGTGGGGAAGAAGTATTCTGCCAGCCTGTTTCTGTCTTGCTCATTATACTCTATTTCAAAAACTGATTCGCTATTAGGTGAACCTTCAAAAAGAGCAGAAAAATCAGTTTCAAGCTCAAGTCCAAACTCATCAATAACTTCTGTAGCAGATAAAATTGCATTATTTAGCCACTCAGTTTGATTGGTATGATAGTAATAATATAAGCCGGCTCTTGCCTGAAGAGCAAGGACTGAAGCTTTAGAAGCTTTTCCCCTGATAATATTTGTCCTGATATTTTCTTTTGCAAATTCAAGATCATTAAAAATTTGTGCATAAACATCATCAACTGAGCGCCTTGGTACATTAAGGTCCTCTTCATCAAATGAAACAGGCTCAGTTCTAATTGGGACAGGCCCAAAAAGCCTCACAAGGTTGTGGTGGCTAAGAGCTCTTAAAAATAATAATTCGGCTAAGGCTTCATTTTTTTCATCTTCAGTTAATTCTTCAACACCCGGAATTTGTACAACCGCATTATTAATTCTGTTTAATGACCTGTAAATGCTAATCCACATTCCCTCAACAATCACATTGTCAGCTAAAATGGTATTATTGTCAATTTGATTGTATCCTGCAGTAGTTCCTGTCCACTCAAGGATGTCAGCAGATAAATCACCAACAACAACATAATTACGGCCATAATATCCGGCAGACTGAAATGCATCATAACAGCCATTAATTGCTCTTTCAACATCTGTTCTACTTGTTATTGCCTGGTCAGAGGGGATGCTATGCATTGGTTCTACATCCAGCACATCACATGCTGCCATTACAAAAACAAGGATAATTGGATATATTAGATTTTTAATTTTTTTCATAATTAAATATGTTTTTAAAGTCCTAAATTAATTCCTAAAGAAATTGTTCTAACTTGCGGGTGGGTAAAGAAGTCTGTACCCATAACAATAGTATCGGGGCCAGCGTAGTTAACTTCCGGGTCCATGCCGCTATAGTTTGTAAATGTTAGTAAGTTTTGTCCTGTAACATAAATTCTTGCACTATGCAGGTTTACTCTATCAAGAAGACTTCTGTCAATATTATAAGATAAAGTAACATTTTTCACCCTCAGGTATGAGCCATCTTCAATAAATCTTGAAGAAATCCTGTTATTGTTATTGGGATCGGTTTCTGTTGCCCTGGGAATATTTGTTTCATCACCCGGGGCCTGCCACCTGTCAAGGACAGCTGTTGTTTGATTATCTGAACCTTTCATTGACTCAATATATATTCTTGTTCCGTTAAAAATGTCATTGCCATAAGATCCTTGCAGGAAAATACTCAAATCAAAGTTTCTATAGGAAAAATTATTAGTAAACCCACCGATAAAGTCAGGGTTAGGATCACCTATTTTAACTCTGTCTTCGGAGCTGATAACGCCATCGCCATTAACGTCATCAAATACAATGTCGCCTGTAGAAGGATCAACGCCAAGTGCACGATAGCCATAAAATATGCCAATAGGTTCTCCCACTCTGACGCTGTTGCTTCCCCTGCCGATATTATCTAATGGCTGGTCGTTGTATAAAGCGAGCACTTTATTTCTATTGCGGGTAAAGTTAATCATTGATGACCATTTAAAATTATCTCTTTCAACATTAATAGTATTAAGAGCTATTTCTATACCTTTATTTTCGAGTTCACCAATATTAGATTGTATGCTGTAGTATCCTGATGTCATAGAAACCGGTCTGCTAAACAAGAGGTCTTTTGTATGATTATTATAATAATCAAAAGCTATTTCAATCCTGTCGTTATAAAGTCCAATATCAACACCGGCATTAAACTGGTAAGTTGTTTCCCATCTTAAGTCGGGATTAGGCAGAGCAACCGGATAAATACCAGATTGGCCAAGATAGTTTGCACCACCACCATAAAGTGAAAGGTATGCAAAATCCGGAATTCCGTCATTTCCTGTAATTCCGTATCCAACACGCCATCTGAACTCACTAACAGGCAAGCCAAGGCCTTTAAAGAACTCTTCTTCCGACATTCTCCATGCAACAGAACCGGCAGGGAAAAAGCCATACCTGTAGTTCTCACCAAACCTTGACGACCCATCATATCTGGCGGTAACTGATAAGATATATTTATAATCATAGTTATACCTTATTTGTCCAAAGAAGGAATTCATCCCCCTGTTAACAGCTCTTGAATCAGCATCAGTGATAGTACCTGCCTCACTCAAATACTGAAAATGCTCATTGGGGAAGTCCACGCCTCTAATAAACTGGTTTCTCCTTTGAAATTGTTCAAAGGAGTATCCTGCGAGCATTTCAAAATTATGAACATCAGCAAAAACATCAGCATATCTTAAAGTATTATTTGATACAATATTTAGCACATTGCTTTGTGCTGAGATACCAATACCATTAGAACGTGCACCTTGCCGTGTAGTAATAGGGTCATAACTGTGTTCTCTAAGGCTTAAGTAATCAAATCCCCACTTTGTATTAAACGTGATATTTTCAAGTATTCTATATTCTCCAAAAATGTTACCCATTGTTCTGTATGAGTGAGCTTCATTGATAGCCTCTTTACCAATTGCCACAGGATTTGCAAAAGGAGCGTCTTCATTATATGTTCCATCTTCATTATAAACAGGATAGATAGCAGGATTTGCAATTGCATTAGCAAGTGGCGCATTAAGCGACTGGTCACCTTCCACCCTGTTATTTAAAGCATAACTGGCACCAATACGGGCACCAACGTTAAAGCGTTCACTTACCCTGTGGTCTATATTTACCCTTCCACTTAACCTTTCATAAGAAGTTCCGATAAGTACACCTTCCTGCATAAAGTAGTTGCCCGAAATAAAGAAGCGAGTAGCTTCATCACCACCGTTAAATGATAGTTCATAGTTTGACACAGGAGCTGTACTAAGGACTTCACTCAACCAGTCAGTATCAACCATATTATCAGGATCATCAGGTGTAGTACCTTTAAGATCATGCCATTGTTCTTCATTAAGCATTTCAAGCCTGTTTTCAATACTTTGCAGTCCAAAGCTGGAGTTGAAATTAATTTGTGTTCTTTGCGCCGAACCTCTTTTGGTTGTAATGAGTATAACGCCATTGGTAGCTCTTGCACCATAAATTGCAGCGGCAGATGCATCTTTTAACACTGTTACAGATTCAATATCGCTGGGGTTTAAGTCGGAGAGCGCATCTATCTGCTGGCCTGAAAACCCAACCTGTCCGTAATTTCCAGTAGTTACAGGAATACCATCTACCACATACAGAGGTTCGTTGCCTGCAGAAATTGAGCTATTACCCCTGATGCGCACTGCATTAGCTGCACCCGGTGTGCCTGAGCTTTGTGTTATTTGCAAGCCGGCAGAACGGCCTTGTAATACCCCATCAATAGTCCTGATAGGAATATCACGAATTTCATCTTCGCTAACAACACCAAGAGAACCAGAAACTAATCTACTGGATTCAGTGCCATATCCAACAACTATAACTTCACCAAGGCTGGCAATATCTTCCATCAGCGACACATCAATTCTTTCTCTTCCATCAACAGGCACATACTTGGTAATCATGCCTACATAGGAATAAACAAGTGTATCATTGGGATTTGCCTCAAGGCTATAGTGCCCATCAATATCTGAAATTGTACCAACTGTGGTATTTTTAATTAATACCGTTACACCAGGCAGTGTCATATCATCTTCCATATATGATGTAATAACCCCGCTAACATTTATCTTCTGGGCAAATAAACTCCCGGCAATAAACATTAGTAATAAAAATTGTAAAATAATTTTCATCTGCTATGTGTATTTTTCAGCAATATGATATTTACCCACAAAGTATCCGGACAATTAGCATCCCTAAAAATATCATAAAGCCTTTTGTTAAACAAATAATAATTGCTTTGTGGGCTTTAACTAATCTATCAATTAGCTATATTTCAATTTTTGATACTACAAAATTATAAATTATTAGAAATATACATTCGGTATATTTACTGATATTATATATGTGCAATACAAATAAACTTAAATTTTACTCTGGAATAATACTTAATCTTATATTTGTAATACAAAACACTTTTCGGTTAAATAAATAAATTCGCATAATAAAAAATACGATGTTATAATGGGTTTTTCAGATTTTTGAAAAGTGTGTAATAAAGATTGATAAACTAAAAAATATTCTCCATAAAAATGCCTCAAAACACTCAAGACAAAAACAATACTGAAAGAATAAGATATTTAGAATCGCGAGTTGCAGAGTTGGAAAAGGAGATATTGGAAAAAAATCGGAATTATAACAAAACTGATTTAGGCAGTTTAAACTTCAGGCTTTTAACCGAAAATGTTGCTGTAGGCATATTTCAAACTGATGAGCATGGCACAACAACCTACGTAAATCCATATTGGTGCAAAATTTCCGGTATTAGTTATGAGGAGGCTTTGGGCGATGGTTGGTTAAGTGCAGTGCATCCGGATGACAGGTATATAATTGCATCCAATTGGAAGAAAAAATCTAAGGAAGAAGAACAATCATCAGCAGAGTACAGATTTCTAAAACCAGACGGTACAATTACCTGGGTAACAGGACAAGCCATCCCTTACAAAAACAATAATGGAGAAATCACCGGCTATATTGGAACAATTACAGATATTACGCAGCAAAAGAGAATTGAAGAAGCTTTGAACAACAACTTAGAAGTTGAAAAGCTCATTTCTGTTATATCATCAAAGTTTATTAATGTTGATTTAAAGAGAATTAACAATGAAATTAACAGGGCAATTGAGGTTATTGGCAGACATATTAATATTGACAGAAGCTATGTTTTTTTGATTTCAGATTGCAGAAAATTCATGAGTAATACTCATGAGTGGTGCAATAAAGGCATTGAGCCTCAAAAGTATATACTACAGAGGCTGCCACTAACAGAATTTCCCTGGTGGATAGAAAAACTAAGTAGTTTACAGACAATTCATATAGATAATGTTGACTATATGCCGAATGAGGCAAGTGCCGAAAAAGAAATTCTTAAAGCTCAGAATATTAAGTCTGTTTTAGTTTTTCCAATGATTATTGATAATGAGTTAAATGGGTTTTTAGGCTTTGATTCCGTTAATAACTTCAAGAAATGGGAGGAAGAAGAAACTTTATTATTAAAATTGTTAGCAGAAATTTTTGTTAATGCTTTAAAAAGAATAAGTACAGAGCAAAGAATAAGAAAAAGTGAAGAAAGAAATAAGGCTATTGTTGAGGCTTTACCTGACCTTTTTTTCAGGCTTGACAAAAAAATGGTATTACTTGACTGTTCAAAACAATATAATGAACTGTTTTATATACCATACGAAGCTTTTTTGGGTAAAAAACTCAATAAAATACTTCCACCTAAAGTAGCAAAATTAGCAGCCGAAAAAATTGATAAAGCTTTCAAAACAAACAAACTTCAAATTTTTTATTATCCACTAACGATTAAGGGCTCTGAGCGTTGGTTTGAGGCTCGGGTGTTGCCTGCCGGCAAAAATGAAATACTTGCATTAGTAAGGGATATTACAAGCATAAGAAGGCAGCAAAAAATATTAGAGCAAAAAAATGAAGAACTGGAACGCTATACTTACACTGTATCACATGACCTTAAAAGCCCATTAATAACAGTAAAGGGATTTGCTACTTTTCTAATTGAGGACATTAAGAATAACAAGTTTGATAATTTACAAAAAGATTTAAGCAGAATAATACAGGCAGCCGATAAGATGAGTACCATGCTGGAGGAAATTCTTGAGATTTCAAAAGCCGGGCAAATAGTAAAGGCACATGAGAGCATACCTCTAAAACAAATAGTGGATGAGGTGTTGAATTTACTCTCTATAGTAATTAAACAAAAAAATGCAACAATTAAGGTTTCTGGAAACCTGCCATCAATAATAGCAGATAAAAACAGAATTAAAGATGTATTCCAGAACCTGATAGAAAACGCATTAAAATACAGCAAGGAAGATACTAATCCGGTTATTAATATAGGCTGCAAAAAACAGCGCGACAAAACAGTGGTATTTGTTAAAGATAACGGAATAGGCATGAAGCCTGAACTAACAGAAAAAATCTTTGGTTTATTTACAAAACTACAAAGCAATACAAAAGGAACCGGCATTGGTTTGGCAATTTCAAAAAGAATAATTGAAGCACATAATGGGAAGATATGGGCTGAGTCGGCAGGCCCCGGCAAAGGTTCTGCTTTTTATTTTTATATCCCAAATGTAAAAAACTAAGCAAAGTATGAAAAAAGAGAACACAATTAACATACTACTAATTGAAGATGATCATGATCATGCAGAGTTGGCCAAAAGAGCCTTGCAAAATCTTGATAATAAAATAAATATCACACATTTAAAAAACGGAGAGAGAGCAATTGAATACCTTCAACTAAATAGCAATAAGGCACCAAACAATTTACCGGATTTAATATTGCTGGATTTAAGGCTGCCGGGAATTGACGGGAAAGATATTTTAATAAAAATCAAAAAGCAGAAAAATTTAAAAGCTATTCCTGTTATAATACTTACTACATCAGGTTTTAGCCATGATAAAGAAATTGCATTACTGAATGGTGCAGATAGTTATATAGTAAAACCCTTAAATATCAACAATTTTAAAATTGAGCTTGAAAAGTTTGGTTATAACCTAAATACTTAATAGTTATTTTACAATACTAAATGAAAATATTTCATTTTTCGTTTTCATCAACAGGTGATACACACCCGCCGGTAATTTATCAAAACTGTATGGCAGGGTAATCTCATTCTGCGAAAAAGATAATCCTTCTCTAAAAAGTACTCTTCCATTGCTATCTGACAAAATAATATCTGCATCTTTACCAATATGGCAGTCCGTAACTCTAATATTTATAAATGATTCAACAGGATTAGGGTAAACTACTACTTCTACATCATAAACTTCATTAATAAAAGTTGATGGATTAAATACTGCCTTAATATTCATATCGTGCATGAGTTCAATCATGTGCGGCGTAATATCAACAGTATCCTGTTCAATAATCCAGTAATCAAACTGCCATCCATTATGCGGAAATGCTTTAAGGGTAACTTCAGCCGTTTCGGGCATACTGTGAGAACCTTCTTCCGGCAAAGTGCTTCCCTGCCCTTCAACGATAATTGACAATTCAAAATATTGGTGCTGATACTCATAGGCGCCCATATCAATGCCAAATCCACTATACCTGTTGTTGCCAGCAAGATCAAATTGATAAATTTCAAAAACATCAGGATCAAAGAAACCGGTATCAATACATGGTGAATTCTCATTTAAAGCATAATAATGTTCGCCTTGTTGCACAAAGAGAGGGTCTTCATCAATATTGTCTTTATATATTCCAAGAAATCCTTCACCGACAGCTCCACCGTCAAAGCCTTCCAGCCCGCCTTCAATGTTAGAATTATAAAACTCCGGTGCTGAAATATCCCAAATAAAAACCTGGTTAATTTGGCCGGGGTATGACATATTATTTCGAATAATACAATTATAAAACTTTGGCGCACTCTCCACGTTAAAGTAAAGCCCGCCACCATAGCCTGCGTAGTTATTAAGAATAGTACTGTTTGCAACAATTGCGGATGCTTCAACAAATGCTATTCCGCCACCAAAAAATAAAGAATGATTTTCAATTATCAGGTTATTTATCAGTGGCAGCTTAATGTTTGATCTTAAAATCCCAATTCCTCCACCAAGCGGGGAGTCATTATTATATATTTTGTTGTTATAAATATAGGGATCAGCACTTTCAATAGCTATTGCTCCTCCCATGCCCCCGGAGTAGTTTTCAGTAAATGTATTCCACCCTACTTCTGCAGAACTTTCATCAATAAAAACAGCCCCCCCATAAGTATAATGGTCATCATGCTGTGCAATAACAGTATTACTGATAAACTCAGAATTTTTTATTTTTGGCGAACCACCCAAAATATATATTGCACCGCCTTTAGTATGGGCATAATTATGCCTGAAAACTGAGTTTTCAACAAGTACATCCTTGGGTTGAATTATACTTAATACTCCCCCATTTTCAAAGTCATATACACCTGCTTTAGAATACTCAAATGTACAGTAATTTAATACAGAGTGAGTTTCTGTCCTTCCTGAAAACCTTATGCCATTCCACCCACCTTCCTGGATATTTGTATCGTAAAGCCCCAAAGTATCAGAAGCCGTAAATATTATTGGCTCTTCTTCCGTGCCAATAGCATTAAATGTTCCCATAACTTCTATGTTGTAATAACCATGAAACATAACAACTGTTCCGGGTTGTATTTCCATAGAATCACATTCAGGCACAAAAATATTATCATGTACATGCAGGGTATCCTGCGACTTAACATTGTGGAGCAAGGTGGTTAATATAATAGTTGACAACACTATGTTTTTTGCCAATGGATTTTTGGCAAAGCGGTTAAATATGGTTTTTAGTACATTCATTATTAAAGTACGGATTAAGAAATTAAATTGCAATTCTGTTTAGTATAATTTTACATACTCGTAGGAATTGCCAAGAGTTTCGATAAACTTAATAAAATCTTTATAAGATATTACTATTGAAGCTGTATTTATGTTAGGATGAAAACTGATTTTTTCTGATTTTGGCAGATTCTCATCGAGGAATAAATGCACATGAGTATCAGTGTCATTTATCAGCCCCAGGGGAGTCACAGAGCCGGGCTCAACGCCAAGGAACTTTTTCATTCTTTTGGGTGATGCAAAAGTTAGCTTTCCCTGTTTAAGTTTTTGTTCAAGAAATTTTATATCAAGATTTTGAGTGTATTCCAGTAATACCAAGTAGTGTTTGTTGCCTTTGTGGTTTCTGAAAAAAAGGTTTTTGCAGTGTGTAGCTTCAAGGTCTTCCCAGTATTTTGATGCTATTTCAACTGTTGGTGCCGGAGGGTGTTCATAATATTCAAATTTAATATTAAGCTCTTTCAGAAATTCGTAAAGTTTTGGATCTCCGTTCATGTTAGATTAAGATTAAGGCTAAGGCTAAGATTTAAGTTTTGGGCTAAGATATAAAAATTATTATTATTGTCTAAAAGTTGTTTTGTCCGGAACTCAGGAAATTTATCAAACCTCAAACCCGGAGGGTTTGCATGTTTATAAAACACAGGTGCTTGTTAACCAGTGCGACTCCGGCCGGA
>PWND01000145.1 GCA_003557965.1 Bacteroidales bacterium
AGATGCTTTATACGAGATTGAACCTGGCTTGCTTTAGTAGCTTTATACCTGAACCGCTCAATAAATTCTTTTGTATCCTCAATCTGTTTTTGCTGATTTTTATACGTAGCAATCTGTTTCTCACGTCTTTCTTTTCGCAGCTCAACATATTTTGAGTACGGTGCACGATAATCATGAGCACTGCCAAGAGATAATTCTATTGTTCGGCCTGTAATATTGTCAAGAAAAGCCCTGTCGTGCGAAATAAGTATTATTGCCCCCGGATAGTTTACGAGGTATTCCTCAAGCCATTGAATAGATTCAATGTCGAGATGGTTAGTAGGCTCATCCAATAATAAAGCACCCGGTTTTTTAAGAAGTATTTTTGCTAATTCTATCCGCATCCTCCAGCCACCACTAAACTCAGCAGTAGGGCGGTTAAAATCACTACGCTTAAAACCAAGCCCCTGGAGAGTAACCTCTGCATCAGCATCAATGGTTTCGCCACCCATTAAGGAAAATCGCTGGCTCTTTTCAGTTAACTCATTAATTAATTTTGAGTATGAGTCAGACTCATAGTCAGTTTTTTCTTCTAATTCATTTGTAATTTGTTCAATATCCTTGCGCAGATTTAATATCTCGCTAAAAGCCAGCATGGTTTCCTGCATAACACTCCTGCTGTTTGCTACTTCCATTTGCTGAGGCAAATACCCCACAGAAAGTTCTGATGGAATACTGATTTGCCCTTCAGTTGGTGACATTTCACCTGTGATTAACCTTAAAATTGTAGTTTTACCGGCACCATTTTTACCCACAAGCCCAACTCTTTCTCTCGATGATACAAGAAAACTGACATCCTTGAACAAGTCAAATCCGCCAAAAGAAACTGATACATTATTAAAAGATATCATAAGCTAATAATTGCGCCACAAAAATATAAATTATAAGGAAATTAAAGCATTGTCATTATTTGGTTTTCATAATATTGTTTATCAAAAACAGTAAAGCATATTTATAGCATCATTTTTTAAATAAAAAACATAACTTTGTGCAGAAAATATTAATAAAATGTTATTTATTCCGGCTTTCTTACAAATCAGATTTCTCGATATTGTTGACATTATCCTGGTAGCATTCCTTATATATTTTGTTTTCAACCTTATAAAAGGAACAGGAGCTTTAAATATAGTATTGGGTATTCTTTCAATTTATGTTATCTGGTTTATAGTCAGAACTGTTGAGATGGAATTGCTTTCAGAAATATTGGGGCAATTTATCAGTGTTGGTGTATTAGCATTAATAATTGTATTTCAACCCGAAATCAGAAAATTTCTATTGCTTTTAGGGAAGCGAAGTATTATTAATAAAGGGCCACAAAGCGTTTGGCGAAAAATATGGCAACTGGATGAGAATATTGGTTACAATTACTCTCCGGTTGTGAAAGCATGTGAAGTACTCTCAGAAACCAAAACCGGAGCCCTTATTGTTATTACAAAAGAAAATGTTTTGGAGTACTACCTTGAAGCAGGTGAAATTATTGATGCAAATATTTCAGAGCAGTTAATTCAAAGTATTTTTTATCCTAACAGCCCTTTACATGATGGAGCAATCATTATAACACAAAACAAAATAAAAGCTGCAAGGTGTGTTATGCCTGTATCAGAAAACGAAGAGCTTCCAAAAAATATGGGTTTAAGACATCGGGCAGGGCTTGGCATTACTGAGCAATCAGATGCTGTTGCTGTTGTTGTTAGTGAACAAACAGGGAAAATAGCATTTTGTAAAAATGGCTCAATAAAGCGAAATTTAAATGCACTGCAGTTAAGTGAGTTTCTTGCCAAAGAGTTTGCCGATTTTGAACCCAGCAGAAAAGAGAGCTCCAAAAACCAATAGAATAATGCATAATTATACAGAACTTCAAAATAAGTTAAGCATTGCATTAAATGCTGCTATGCTTGCTGGTGAAAAAATAATGCAGATATATTCAGGCAGTTTTTCGAAAGAAATAAAAGATGACGGAACACCAATAACAATTGCAGACAAAGAAGCAAATATTTTAATAATTGAAAACCTGAAAGAAACCGGTTTACCTGTTTTAAGTGAAGAAAGCAGCCTTACTGATTACCAGGAAAGAAAAAACTGGGAATATTACTGGTTAATAGACCCTATTGACGGCACAAAAGAGTTTATTAACAGAAATGGAGAGTTTACAGTAAATATTGCTTTAATTAACAAAAATACTCCCGTTGCGGGAATTATCAATGCGCCCGAGCCGGGGAAGCTGTATTTCGGAGCAACATGGGATGGTGCATATTTATACGATTATAAAAAGCTTTCAAAAACGGATATTACGGAGTACAGTTATAATTTATTGGCAAAGAATTCCCGGAAATTATTTGCCGAAACTCCTGACAATGGGCACATTAAAATAGCAGTAAGCCGATCGCACTATAATAACAAAACCGGAAATATTGTTGACCACCTGAAAACCACAGGCGAAAAAGTTGAGCTTGTACCTGTAGGAAGTTCTTTGAAATTTTGCCTGCTTGCCGAGGGAAAGTTAAGCATATATCCACGCTTTGGAAAAACCTTTGAATGGGATATTGCTGCCGGACATGCTATTTTAAAAGCAGCAGGAGGTAATGTTTATGATATTTATACTAATAAACCTGTAACTTATAATAAGCCCGAAATGGGGAGCCCCTACTTTATAGCATTCTCAAAATTATCAAAAAATATAAAATCACTAATCAGGCAATATTTACCTTGACGTTTTTTATGCATAATAAAGAATAGAAGAAGGTTAAGTTGCTTTTAATTTTTTCCTTTTTGCCAGATTCCTCTTAAGTATAGGATAAATTATAACTGAAGAAATAATAATAAACGCTCCCATATAAAAACCACCTGACATTTTTTCGCTTTGGCCGAAAATTAAAAATGCAAGTAAAATTCCATAAACAGGCTCCATATTAACAGCTAATACGACATTATAAGCCGAAAGATATTTCATAATTTCAACCATGGCGCTAAAAGCGTATGAGGTGCACAGAAAACCTAAAATTACAAGGTAAATGATATCTGTATAAGATATTATAAACAGCTCAGCCTCAAGCTGGCGGCTTAAAAGAAAAAACAATGTAATTACTACAAAGCCACCAATCATTTCATAGTAGCTAATTACAGCGGGATTGTACCTGCGGCTGATATTTCTGTTTAATACTATAAACAGTCCATTAAGAAATGCAGAAATCAATGAAAATATAATCCCCATGTAGTAATCAAGCTCATATTGGAAAATTAAATATATGCCAGATAAAATAACAAATCCAATAATTACTTCAAGAGCCTGAATCCGGCGCCTTTGCAGTATGGGTTCCAGAAAGCTGGTAAATAATGTAGTTGAGGCAAACACACCCAAAGTAACTGAAACATTAGATACCTTTATG